>NZ_CP024871.1:2915000-2947500 GCF_000306675.2 Leptospira mayottensis 200901116 | reverse complement strand
TCAATACCAGTGGAAAGTTTTTCGTGAAAGGCATATTAGAGAATGGGAGATCGTCCTACCCAAAGGAGAAAAAAAAAGGTTGGCCGAAGCGGGGAACCATTGTCAAGGCACTCTTTTTACGGACGGAAGTTACTTAATCACGGAAGAACTTACCCAAAAGATCGATCAAATTTCAAGAACGTTCTCCGGGTTTTATTTTGGAAGATACGATATTCGTTATCGATCCGATGAAAAATTAAAAATGGGAAAGGAATTTGGAATTGTGGAATTGAACGGAGTCACCTCCGAATCCACGAATCTTTATGATCCCGATTTTTCTATTTGGGAAATGTATGGGATTTTGTTCAAACAATGGAATTTGCTTTTTCGAATCGGCTTTGAAAATCGGGGACGGGGAATTCCTAAAACGAGCTTAAGTGAAATTATAAAAACCGTAATTCGTTTTTACAGAGGAAATCGAAAGATAAACGATCGATCGGATTGAAAAAGTTTGTTATATCCTGTTTGCATAATTGTGAGTTTCGAATCGAACTAATAATTTGAAAATGTCTGAGACACAGTTATTGTATTTTGAAATACTTCAGGGGAACATAGGACAAAACTTGAAAATCAAGCTGATTTTTGTTTCGAGTCGTAATTGAACGGGTGAGTTTTTGAAATTGCAGTATGGCAAAAAAATTTCGTTTCAAATCGTGAGTAAATGAGGTGAAAATCATGGGCGACAAAGTTCTTAAGATCGTTTATTTTATGTTTGGCGACCCTAAAAAAAAATCCCTCGAACATAGACTTTTCAATACGGTCGCGTTCGTAAACGGGGCCTTAAACATTTTCGGCGCCTTCTCTTCCTTTTACCTGGAAAACTTTATGGTAATTTTTCTTCTAAATTTCATTTCAGGAATTCTTCTCATCGGAATGTATTTTCTTTCGAGAGTAAGGAGTATCTATTATTCGTTGTTTTGGCCCTTTAATCTTATCATTCTTGTCTATCTTTCTTCGATGTGGTTCTTTAATGGAGGTTCGGTGGGAGGTAATCATTACTATTTCATTCCCGCTCTTGTAATCGCGACGATTTTACTTAGAAATCATAACGTTTGGATCGTCTATTTGGTTTATGCTGCCGTAAGTGTTTTTCTGTATGGAATCGAATATTTCCATCGAGGTCTCGTTAAGATGTATCCGAATGATGCCGAACGTTATTTGGACGCTGGCGGGAATTATTTATTCGTTCAGATTTTAACCGGACTTTTGATTTTCATCCTGACGAGAAATCTGAACATAGAAAGAAAAAAATCTGATTCTCTTCTGCTTAGCATTCTTCCCGAAACTGTTGCGGAAGAATTAAAAAAGAACGATTTTGTGGTTCCCAAACGTTATGAGAGCGTTACGGTACTTTTTACGGATATGGCTGGATTTACGAAAATCGCAGAAACGATGTCACCGGAGGAATTGTTAAACGAACTCGATCTTTTTTTTCGGAAGTTTGATTCGATCATTAAAAATCACGGAATGGAGAAAATCAAAACGATCGGAGACGCCTACATGGCTGCAGGTGGGCTTCCTCTTGTGAATAACACTCATTCCATAGACGCAGTGTTATGCGGACTTGAATTCCAGAAATTCATGCGTCTCAAAAAACGAGAAAGAGAAATTGAGCATCAACCCTATTGGGAGCTTAGACTTGGGATACATACGGGTTCAGTGGTTGCTGGCGTGGTTGGAACCGAAAAATTCGCCTACGATATATGGGGAGATTCGGTCAATACCGCAAGCCGAATGGAAAGTTCCGGCATTCCCGGAGAGGTGAATATCTCAAGCGAAACTTATGATAAGATTAAGGATTTTTTTGTTTGCGAACACAGAGGAAAAATTAAAGCAAAAAACAAAGGTGAAATCGACATGTATCTTGTAAAAAAGATCAAGGAAGGGTTACACGATCCTCAGGACGAATTAAAACCCAATCAAACTTTTCTCGGATTTTATGCTCGGGTCCAAAAAGGTGAATTTTCTTCCTAAATTTTTAGGATTTCCTTATATGTCATTGACTTCAGTCATCTTTCTTTTCTCTTCGATGTGGTTCTTTTTTTCAGGAATTTCTTGTTCTATACCGGAAGATCTTAAAAAAGAGCCGGAAGAAAGTCTAATTCGACTTCAAAGATCCGGAGTGAAACTTCGGGAACTTTATTTGGATGCAGAAGGGAAGAGGGTTTATGGAGTTGCTGCCGGTTGTAGATCAGATAATCAAAATATTTTAATATTCATACACGGTTCTCCGGGGGGATGGCAAAATTATTCTTGGTATTTGGGAAATGAAATTTTAACTGCAAAATACTGTGTATTAGCTCTGGATCGACCGGGCTTCGGAAAATCGGAGCCGAACGAAGGGATTCCTGATGTCGAAAAACAAGCTTATATCTTAGAAAAAGCGATCCATAATTTTTTAAATACAATTCAAATACCCAGAAAAGTAAGGATTTTACTCGTAGGGCATTCTTACGGAGGCCCGATCGCGGCAAGAATCGTTACGACCTCCACATACAAAATTCATGCTCTTGTTCTTCTTGCGGCACCTTTGAGTTCAAAGGAAGAAGAAATTCGTTGGTATAATAAAATTGCGGATTGGAATTGGGTTAAAATCTTATTGCCAATAGAGATCAAAAATAGCAACGATGAAATGCTTCCTCTCAAATCCCAACTGGAAACTTTGGAGAAATTCTGGAAAAACATTCCCTGCAAAATGATCTTGATCCATGGAAAAAAAGATTCCTTGGTACCTTTTCAGAATTTAGAATTTTTTAAAACTCAAGTTCCGCAATCACAGCTTACTACAATCGAATTAGAGACAGAAGGTCATTTTATACCCTGGACTCAAAGAGAACTTTTGGAAAGTATATTTTTAGAAGCCGTTCAATAAGCCGGTTCTAAAGTATATTCACTTTTTTGAAATCTTGTGTTATGCTATTGAGTTGCTGACGAATTGACCATGCTATTTGAGGAAGTGTGAAAAATAATGGTCTAACATATTTTAGATAGGAGTCTCTGCCCAAAAGCTTTTGATTCCTATGGAAATTGGATAACGAGAAAGTCTGTTCGAAAACTCATGAACTATCCAATGAGACTTAATTGTGGGAACTACCGCGTTTTGCTCCGAATTTGCTAAATAATTGTAGATTGGTTCCTTTGAAAATTCCAAGACGGATTTTGGGACTTCAATTGTGGACATCAATCGAAATAATATATCTTAAAAGTGTTTGCCGGATTTATTCTCCTACGACGTTCAAAATTTGTTCTCCTAGATCGATCCTAAAATCCGAAGTTCGAATTGTGGAACGTACGACATCCCCCGGACGTAGATACTGAATCCGTTTTTCTTGGTTCTTGGTAAAAAGGTCCCATTTTTTCTTTTCAGGTAAGAAACTTGCAATTTTTTGAATGAATTTTCCTGGAGCTCGAAGTGCACACCCGGAAGGCGTTCCTGTTAATAACACATCTCCTGGAGATACATTACAAAACTGTGATAGTTCTAAGATACTTTCTACGGGTTTAAAAACGAGGTTGGCGGCGGTATCCTTTTGTCTGATTTGGCCGTTTACAAGAAGAGTCAACTCTAAGAAATCTAACAGATTAAAGTCTTCTGGATCTAAAACCGTAAGATAAGGACCTGCGGGACAAAAGGTTCGATACGATTTGCCTTTATACCATTGCATCTGAGAAAGTTGAATGTCTCTTGCAGACACGTCATTTGCCATAAAAAAGGCTGCCACGTATTCCTGGATTCGTTCGGAATCGAGTTTTAAGGTCGAATCGAAAGCCTTGCCGAATACGATGCCGAGTTCGATCTCATAATCTAAAAGTTTTACGTGAGAAGGACGAATGATCTTTCCTATCGGAGGAGAAAGAGAGGCATCTGATTTTGTAAAGAATAGGTTGTACACCTTATCGTCGGGATCGAGTCCTGATTCAATTTGATGTTGTCTATAATTGGCTCCTTGGCAAAGAATTTGGCAAGGAGCAGTGATCGGAGATAGGATAGAAACATCTTGGATATAAATCGGTTTTTGTTTTGGGTTCTTCCTTTTTTTCTTTATATATTCCAGAAAATCTTTCGTGGTGGAGTTTCCGCAATCTAAGGGAAAAATCTTATCATCTTCGATTTTTCCCCATTCAATTGAATTTTTTTTGTAAAATCGTACATAGTTCTTTGCCATGAAAGAGTTTCCTTAAGGACTGTATTTGTGAAAAATTGAGCGTTTCAAAATTGCTGGTTAGAATCAAGAAAATCAGCCACATATTAAAAATTTTTAGAAAACTCAATACTCATTTAGAACTGCCCCTAAACCTTAGAAGGGATCGTGATTGTTAAGTCGTTAATAATAAAATGTAGTATTTCTTATAGGTTGCATTTCTTGGGGAAGTTTATATGTTTTTAAATCACCATTGAACTTAGTGCCCGTCTCAAAACTTCAAAATGTAGGAATTACTACAATCTTAAACGACAGGAAAAATCGCCAATGTGAGTAATCTGTAGGAACTCCCACGTTTTTTAGAAACTTACCGGATCGTTTAGAGATATTTTTTTAAGGTTTTGAGACGGGTTCTTAATATGAGTTTCTACGATTCGAGTATCTAAGGCCTTGAACAAAAAAGATTGATTTCCAATAGACAGAGAAGCAGTGAGAAAGAAAAGGCCGCTTCGAAAAGAATTCAAATGATCTTTTGAATATCGAATATTAAGACGGCTAAAAAGGATGTGCAGGCAAGAAAATTCAAAACCTATACTCTCCTGGATATGGCAAATGAGTGAAAGACAAAAGCGAAGGTTTCGAATCTATGAAAGAAGGTTTGAGGTTTGTGTTTCTGACACCTTCTGATGGGTTGTCTTGTAAGACTTGCCGATCCTAAAAGGTGATTTTGTGTAGAGGAAAGTGTCTGGAGGGAAATCGCGGAAAGTAGTAAGGTCGGGAGTATTGAAAGAAAGGGGATTCATCTCAAACAAGGGAGAGAGATTGGGTTGCTATAAAGTTTCATTTTTTTTCAAATCAAGGCTTTCTTTTCGGAAAAAATCTCGCCTGAATTCTTGTCTATAATAAGAATACACTAGACAGTCGTATGCAAGTAGAACCAACTCAACTTCAAAAGCCGGATCTAACAATTCATAGAATTTTCGAGACATTGAGCGTTGTCGCTTTCGTTTTTCTTTCGATTTATCTCGGTTATCAACTTGCCAAGATCTTTTCGAACGAGTTCGTAGCTCATTTTTATTTGGTACCTTTGGTGGTCTTGATTTCTTGGCTCGGAGCCGATTTTATTTCGGGATTGGTCCACTTTTTAGGAGATAGCGTAGGTTCTGAAAACACTCCTATTTTTGGTCCTGCGTTTATTTTTCCTTTTAGAGATCATCACGTTGATCCGAAGGGGATCACAAGGCATGATTTTATAGAAACCAACGGAAACAATTGTTTGGTCTCTTTGCCTATTTTAATATATTATGTTTTCTTTTGGGAATCGGGCAGTTTGCTAAGTTTCTTACTCGCCGCGTTTTGGTTTTTTCTTCTTTTGGGAATTTTTGCGACCAATCAGATTCATAAATGGGCGCATCAGGATTCTCCATTCATGTTTATACGAACTTTACAAAAATATAAACTGATTCTCGGTCCGGAACATCATAAGATCCATCATACTTCTCCCTATGATACGTATTTTTGTATCACGACGGGTTGGTTGAATCCGATTTTGAAATTCTTGAAGTTTTACGAAAGCCTTCGTTGGATTTTAAGAATTCCTTCTCCTGTCAAATTGGAAACAATTTCCGAAAAATGACAGGTAAACAAGCGAGGATAAAATAACCTTCTCCGAGGATTCTGTAAATCTGGCTTTTTTGAAAAGAATTTTCAAAAATAAGAATATTTACCGGTATCCAATAACCCGAACTCAGATAAAAAAATTCGGGAAAAATCGATCCATGATTTTTTCCGATCCAAAAAAAATTCAATCCCATTCCGATTGAGGCTAATACGAAGACGAATTTCCTTAAATTTCCGGGTGAAATCTGTTTCAGGATTGATTCTGCGTTTTCTTTTTGATCGACTTCTCTTTCCATATAAGAATTTACGAACGAATTGCAAAGTGCGGTTAAAAAGAATAAACAGCAAGGAAGCCAGATTTCCGATTGGGTTTTTGTCGTGGATAGGATCGGACCGAACCAAATTCCCGCTGTGTAAAGAATCGATACGGAGCATTCTTTCCAGAAATAGGAAACTTGAAGATAAGAAAAGAGAACATGCAAAATTACGAAAACTCCTATAATTAGGGCGACTATAACTACCCATTCTCTTAAAAATAGGATTCCACAAGCGAAACAAAGGATCCCCATAAAACCGGTGATAACGCTCAAAAGTATTCTATTTTTGTAATGAAATTTATGCCTTTGGTTCGCGCTTTTCTCTTTTAGTTTCCAACCGTCGATCAGATGATCGGAGCTGTAGATCACCCAAACCGCAGTTGGGAGCAAAAGCCAGAACGCTGTCTTCATGTTCGTATTTAAAGTGGAAGAGGCAAACCAAGCAGAGGCCACAGCGCCGCAGATGATGTCGATACTTAAAACATTCCAATAGTAGAATATTCTTTTGAAGTTCATTTTTACTTTTGTTCTAAAGGCGAAGTTCGATTCCTTCCTTTTGAAAGCGGGAATACAGAAGTTTAATGAACTCATGTTTAATCGGAAATTGGTCCGTAAACTCGTGATAGGGAAGTTCGATTTTGAAATTGATCGAACTTTTGTCGAACTTTTGGTAAGAGAAGGAAACTTCCTTGGTCGAGGGAGACCCATAGAATTTTCTTAAGACTTCACTTCCGATATCGACAGCCATAGATTCCACTTTTTCCAAGTCTGTTTGATAAGCGACACCGGCTTCGATCTGAATCGAAAATTCTTTTGCGGGTAGGTCGAAGTGTGTGAACACGGAAGCCGCCATGATAGAGTTCGGAACTACGATGGTACTGTTATTGAATCTGCGGATTGTCGTACTTTTCCAAGTAATATCCTGCACCTGTCCTTCCATTCCTTCTCCCTGCAAGCGTACATAATCTCCTTTCTTGAGCTGTTTTCCGAGTAGAATGCTTAAGCCGGAAAATAAATTTGAAAAAGTCGGTTGTAAGCCGAGAGCAACCGCAAGTCCTCCGACTCCGAGTGCTCCCAGAATTGGCGCGATCGGAATACCGAGAGATTGAAGTATCAGTAAAACTCCGACGGCAAATAAAATGATCCGAGTTACGTTATTGATAATCGAAGCGGAAGAAATGAGTCCTTCTGTTTGTTCGGAATAGGCTTCGAAAGCCGTTGAAAACAGATGAACGGAAGAAAAAGTTAAAAGGATGATTGAAAGAATTCGGTAACTTAAAAATATAAATTCTTCGGAACCTGAAGGGAGTTTTAGAAACTTTAAAAACAAAAAAGTTCCGAACAGAAAAAATAACAAACGGACGCTTTTTCTGCCCGCTTTATAAAGAGGATGTGAATTTTGAAGTTTATTCTGAAAGAAAAGTTCGGAGAATTTCGGAACGATTCTATCCCCGAGTATATAACCGAATAGTAATACGAAAAGAAAAATCCCTGCTGCTTTTCCTAATTCTAAAATGAAATCCTGGGAGATCCAGGTTTGAATATCATTCCAATCCATAGAGAACAGTTTTTATCTAAATTAAAATCATGCAAGATCAAATCATTTGATTTCGATATAAGCTTTCAGGATTCAAGTCCGGATCGTGTCGGTTTTGTTCGAATCCTTTCCCGAGCCTTCGATTCGGATTTTAAATTGACAGAAGAGAGAACGTTTTTACTCTCTACGGAATTTAAAAAAGTGGAAAACAAAAAACGACAACCGGATCCGTTGTCGAATCTTCATCCCAATTCGCGGGATTTTGGATCTGATTAATACGAAATTTGATCTCGAAAAAACTCTTTTGAAATTCGAGAAGTCGTTTTTTGACTTCCCGTAAAACAAGCGAAGTCCTTAAAAAGGACTATGTAACAAACATTACGAAAAATACAACTCCAGGTTCTTTTATGTTTTTTAAAATCTTTATGTCGGTTTTAATTCTATTACAATTGAGTTGTAATACTACGGCTGCTATTGTATATGCTTTTCAGGGGAAAGAAAAAATCTATCCGTATTCCGGAGTAGCACTTGCTTTCGAACGTTTTATCTGGGAGACACATCCCCCTAAGCCGTTTTCAAAGGCCTTTGGGACGTGCTTATTTTTATCGACCTTCCTTTTACTCTTGTGTTCGATACCATCCTTTTGCCGGTAACTTTTCCCTATTATTTATATATGGAATCCGGCGCACCTGGTTCTGAAGAATGGTATTATAAGAAATGGAAAAAACGATTTTATACTTTTATAGCAAAGAATTCTTCGCGCGACATTTTAAGTTTGGCTTTGAAAGACAGGAGTGGTGGATATAGAACTGGATTGTTAAGGTCTATTTCATATCTGGAGAGAAACATTCGGAATTTACAAAAGGAAGGAATTACTCTCAGTAAGGATTTAGAGTATTTGATGTCAATTTCGTCTAACGGCCAAATGGATCCTGATCTGCAATTGAAACAACACGTTGAAATTGTAGGTATAATCTATGAACAATCCAGAGATAAAGCTACGTATGAGGAAACTTTATGGGAAGGATATTTTGAAATTGTATGGAGAAATTATTTTTATCAAGGGGTTCTCGTCCGTAATCCAGATTTTTTAAAGAAAATTTTACATGAATTTTCAGATGGAAAAGACGCCGAGATTTTATTCAAAGAGTTTGCCACTTTTTATTCGGATTCGGAAAAGCACTACTCCCTCGCTGGGCGACTAATCTATGATAATCTAATGTCTAAATTTTCTTCCGAATCTTTCAAGGCCCGTTCAGACTTAGGGCTTCCGAAAACAAATCAAGAATTTTGGAAATATCAAATTCAAATTTTATTGGAATTCGATGGAATGATTCGCAAAGATTTTCCTCATTTGAAAAAAAATTTGAATCCGCTTTGGACAGAAGCGATTTCATCTGGAGTTGTCTCTTATTATCGTCCCGCTTTGGAAAAAGCGTTTCAGGAGTTTCCGAAAGAAACAAACGCCTCTATTGGAAATTTATTTAAAAAAGCGATAGATAGTGATAATCCTGATTCCGTACAGTTTGTAGGAAGACATATTTCCGATCTCAGCGTATCTTTTGCATCCGATCGGGATGTGCTCCTTACTGTTCTTCGGTCGCCTAAGATACTTGAAAAATTGTTACAAGCGGGACTGGATCCGAATCGGAGCTATAGATCTAAGGAAAATGTATGGGTTATTAACGGTCGTTGGAGCGAAGGGATTGAAGAAGAGTCTTTTTTGATTCTTTGTTTAAAAGACGATATGGAGGCGTCCATAAATTCGTTGCAATTATTATTGAAGTACGGAGCCAAAACGGACTTAGCGGTCAAACAGTATTCTCGCGGAAGGGAATATTTATACGATCCTAACGTCGCTTCGAAATATTATTCCTCCGATGATTCGCTTTATTCTCGTAAACGTAAGATATTGGCGGAACGGGTAAAAAAACAACCTTTAAATACGCGTGCGAGTCCTGGTATGTAAAAACGTATTCATAAGATGTAATGGGTCTATAGAGCGCCATTGTATGGGATCAGCGATTTTATTCCAAAAACGGAAAGAAAATCTGTTGTTTGTAAAACGGAATTATCCGTTCGTTTTGATAGAAAAACGAAAAAACATTTTATAAGGATTCCCTATACTCAAAAACAATAAAGATGGTCAAGTATAGCTTTTAAAACACGTTCTAAACAGGGAATTTTCGTAATTCGAATTCTTAAGAATATTTCCTATTAAAATTTGATTCCGGGTTTGATTTGTGTTTTATATGAAATTGATATTCATGATTTTATATATTTAATTTTTATAATATTTCAGATTAAATGTATTAATAAAGGCTAAATCTAACCGGGATGAGAACTTTCACCGTGATGGGTTTTCCGTCAAGAACGGAAGGGGAGTATCTTTTCTTATAGAATGCGTTTATTGCCGCCTCTTCCAAGCCGAACCCGAGAGATTTCCCAACGGATCGGACTCTTAATACTTGTCCATTATCGGCAATAATTAACTCAAGAGTGGAAGTTCCAGTGATACCGGCGGATCTGGCTTCCGAGGGATAGTCGGGAACGACATTCGGTGTCAGATCTACGGGGGTTGTCGCTCCTGAAATGATCGCGTCTTGTGCTCCTGCGATTCTGGGATCTTCTTTCTTTTTAATTGTATCAGTTACTTCGAATTCTCCATCGTCTGCTGCTTCTCCGACATTTGGTTCTTGTATAACTAAATTGTCAACGAACGCTACCTCGTCTACGAGCCGATCCAATCGATTGAATTCGACGGAAGGCGTATACCAAAAAAACAGGACGAACATTTGAAGAAGAAAGGAGGCGGATAGAAAAAATTCCATCCGATATCGATCGATCCACTTTCGGAGTTTTCCCTTTTTAAGAACGGCGATTTTGAATCTTTCCATCAATCAAAGACCTCCGCCTTGTGTAGTCTTTGTGACGAGAGAAATTTTCAATGCTCCGGCTTCCTTCAAGAATTCGAAGGTGTTGTCTAGTTCGGCATAAGGTAAATTTTTATCGGCGTGAATCAAAACCTTAAGATCGGGAGTCGTTGCTAGTTTTGCTCTGACATGATTGATCGCTTCGTTCAAAGGCATTTTAACCTGATTGAAGTAGACCGCTTTGTCTTTATCGGCGCTAAGATATAAATTTGCGATTTTTTTGTTTAACTGTTCTCCTCCTGGAACGTCCGGAAGAGTGATCGGTAGGTCCGGATCCGTATCTAAAACGGAAGTAACCATGAAAAAAACCAAAAGTAAAAATGCGATATCTGCCATCGAGCTAACTGGAATCGAAGGTGGATTTTTTTTCTTCTTTAAGCTCATGTTTATTTTAGCCTTTTTACTGAGATCTGTTTAAATCCTCGGATTTGCACGACGGATAACGCATCCAGCATATTACCGTATTTTGTTTCACCCGTAGTTTTAATTAATGCGACTTTGTTTCCTATGTCGGGAATTTCCATCAGATTGAGTTCTTCTCTGAAATCGATCAGGTTTCGATATTCTTTCGTTCCGATCGATTGATTCTTCATCTTAACTAAATCTCCTACAATCAGGATCTCGTAGATGTTTTCGCGAAGAACTAAAGTCGGATTGGAATTTTTTCTGGGAAGCTGAATGTTCAATCCTTCCTTTACGAAGAATACCGCTGTTACCATAAAAAACACCAGCAAGAGAAATGCGATATCCGACATAGAAGATGCGGATATTTCTTCTAAATTGCGTTTCTTTTTGATTCGGATCATAAGTGTTTGATAAAAGGATTAAACCTTTTGAGAATTCCTTTTTAAGAATTCCTTATAAATCCTATTGGCTGCTTCTTCAATTTCGGAAGTAAAACCGTCGATTCTGGAGGTTAGATATTGGTGAAACGTCATTGCAGGAATTGCTACGATTAAACCTGCCGCTGTCGTAATCAATGCTTCCTTGATTCCGCCGGCGACCACTTTTGCGTTTACTTGGTCTGCGTTGGCGATTGCGTCGAACGCGTTGATCATACCGGAAACCGTTCCCAAAAATCCGATTAAAGGAGCGATCGTGGATACCGCCGCAAGAATTACGAGTCCTCTTTCCAAAACCGTAATTATTTCCGCTGCTTCTCTTTCCACACCTTTTGCGAAAATTTCAGCGTCTCCAGAAGATACGTCAATTCCACCCGAAAGAACTTGAGTGATCTTGTAGTCTTTTCTTTCGTCAAGAAAGCCTTGGACTGCGTTTAAACCTTTCGCGTCCATGGTTTCCCCCAAATCGATATTATAACCTTTCGGAAGAAGTTTCGCGGTCGCTAAGAAATAAATTCTTTCAAAGATGATTCCCAAAGCGACGATTGAAGAAAAAGCTAACGGGTACATTGTCCAACCGCCTAGAAGAAAAAGATCCACAAATCCCCAACTTTTATCCGTTGTTTGGGCGGGTGTTTCGGTTTTTGTTTCTTGGATTGTCGGAGTGGATGCAGGTGCTTCCGTCTTGGTTGTTTCCGAAGTTTTATTTTGTGCGAATAATACGGATGTGGAAAAAGAAATGAGTCCCGAGATGATCAGTGCGATCGTTACCCATTTAAATTCTTTTTTTATAGAGGAAAATTTCATCGACGTCTCCGATTTAAATGTTTCTGTAATATACTTTTGATTTGTTACCAGATAATTACAAAAGAATTACGGATCTAAAATTTTGGAGGAACTTTATTTTCAATTTATTAACTCTGTGTGTGATTTTTAGAAGAGATGGCTTATTTATTCCTTCCACATAATGTTTGTATTCATTCGGAGAGTAGTTGAGTGCATTGGGAATAATCGTTCCTTGAAATATTTCTGATGAGTTTCAAGCAAAGTTCCCTCTGATTTGCGCAGTATAAGAGCAAATGCAACGATTGTTTTCCGTAAAGAATGTTAGAGGACCTTGTAGTTTCTATTTGGAATTTCTGAGTGCAAATTCATTTGTATGTTCAGCTTTTTTTCTGAAAGAGACGGTAATACCGTCTCTTTCAGTCTGGTTAAAGTTTATATGTAGCGGAAAAAGAAATATCTAAACCGGTTCTATATTTTTGAAACACGTATTCCTGCCCTGTCAGTGGATCCGTTTGAGTGATTTTGAATTGGCTATTCATAATATTTCTAACGGAGGATCTAAGATCGAAGCGGTCGTTGTGTCTGTAAATATAGACTACGTCAGAAGTTCCGGTTCCTTTTTGAATCGCGTTGGGAACACCGTCGGACCCAACTAGAGCGATTCTGTCGCTAAAATAATTATAGTATAAACCTATATTATGTTTTTTGCTTTTTGATACGAACAAGTCCACTTTAAAGTTGGCGACAAAGTCGGACTGACCTTGAAGAGGGCGGTTGAGCGTAGTAGGGGCATAGGCCGAGTAAGTGGAAATCGGATCCACTTGACCTGTCGCTATAAAACCGTAGATGTTTGCGTCGATTACGTCCACTCTCGATTTAATGAAGAAGACGTTCGCTTCGACTTTAAGCCACCAAAGAAGTTCTCTGCGATAGTCTAATTCGATACCTCGAATTGTTGCCTGTTGAGCATTCGCGTATTTATAAACTAAATTCGCGCTTCCCGCCACGGGTAATCCGATCAACTCGATCGGATTTGAAAGATTCTTAAAGAAGGCTCCTACGCCTATATAATCCGTATTTGTAAGATAGTATTCCCATCTGGCATCGTAATTGTGGATGTAGGTCCTTTGAAGACTTGCGTTACCGAAAATTCGATCCGCTTGAAAATAGGCCGCAAAGCCGAAAGGAGAAAGTTCCCTTAGGTCAGGTCTTGTAAGCGTTTGAGAATATCCGAATCTGAGATTCATATCTTTTACGAGTTCCCAGACTATGTTTGCGGAAGGTAGTTTATCCTGTGTCCGTAGTTCGCCGATTCCTACGTTATTTGCATCGCATATATTGGATCTAACTAGTAGTAATCTTTCCTCTTCTGAATTTGTTTTACAACCGTAACTTGTATTGAATCCGTTCCAGCTGTTTTTAAGATCATAGGTTTGCGTCTTCTGATAACTATCCTCGTACCTTACTCCGAAGATCGTTTTTAACTTTGCAAGAATCGGGACTTCCAATTGGGTAAAGGCCGCACGTAATGCCTGAGAAGCGTCGTAGGCGTTGTTACCGGAAGCGCGTTCGTACACTTTCCTATTTCCGTTCACGTAATTCAAAGGATTGTAGATGATTTCTCCGGGAATCGGATAGATATAATCTTTGTCGCTTCCGTTGAAGTTCCTTTGAGCGATTTCCCGAAACTCGAAATGTTTAAATCGATCCAGATTGCTGATTCCGAATTTTAACTTGCTCTGAAGTCCGTCCCATTGGTTAAACGGGATTTCGTATTTGAGGGATTGGCTTCTGACTGTATCCTCCGTATTCGAAAAGTATCTTGTTCCGTCGGGATTATTTCCCAATCTTCTAAAACCGTTGGCAAGGTCCGTCCCACCTTGGGACCAGGCTTGATTTCGAGCGTCAGGTTCGTCTCTTTCGGCTAACGCATAGTTTATGTTCCATTCTACTTTATGGGATCTTGAGCCGAACGCATTGATTTCGTGTTCGCCGCCTAATGTGTTATTGAAGATAGTTCTACTGATATAACTTAGGTTTGTGGACTTGAAGTTGAAATTATCAATGTAATTTGCGCCTTCTCCCTCCCGAACAGTCTTATCGGATTGAACCGAATATAAGGTTTTTATAAATAACTGCTGCCCGATTTTAGGTTCGTATGCGAGGTTTAGGTTGTTTCCCCAAAGAACTTCTTCCCCGTAAATTTTAAGGTTATTCTGATTTAGAGGACGCAGTATATTAGAATCTTTTAAATAAAGAGAAATCGGATTGGAGGCTTGGAAGCGGGCGTTCGCTTCTTCGCGATAGTTATAACTTCGATTGTAAGTTGTTCCAGCAAGAACTCCGAATCTTCCCCATTTTTCCGTCTTAAACGAATTACCTGCGGAGATGCTAAATGATTTGTTAAAAGGAGAATCTTCCTCTTTGGGAGACCATTCTTGATTGAAGGATAGGGCGCCTACTTTCATCAGGTTGGTCGGAATACCGCCAAAACGATCTCCTTCCACAAAAGGAATCGCTTTCGGTAAACCTGAAATCATATCCGGAAGTTCTTGTTTTTTGGAAACCAAGCCGAAGTTGTTCTGTATATCGCCTGTGTTGAAGGATTTGAATTTATGACCGGCAACCTGGGTATTTTTTCCGACTCCCAACGAAACGGAGAGTGAAAGATTATCGGGATATTCTTTGGTTTCTATTTTGACGATTCCTCCGGAGAATTCTGCGGAATCTTCTGCTGAGGCGGTTTTGGAGACTCGAATGTTTTTGATTACACCGGCCGGAAATAAATCCAAAGGTACGATCCGTTTATCCGGTTCAGGAGAAGGGATAATGGAATCGTTTAGAATCGTATTGGAATATCTTTCGCCGAGACCGCGGACGAAAATAAATTTACCACCTACGAGGGTGATTCCCGTAACTCTTCTGAGAACGTCCCCTGCGGACGAATCTGGACTTTTCTTAATCGATTCCTCACTGATTCCGTCGGAGATGATTCCGCTTTTTCTTTGCAAAGCCAATAAAGCGGAATCCGAATTTTCAAGACCCCGTCCTTGTACTTCTACCGTATCGAGAAGTTTTGCTCCCATTACGACGTTTAAGGAAAGTCTGGTTCCAGGGCTGATTGTTACTTTCTTGGATTGTGTGGCAAATCCGATCATCTGAAATTCCACGGTATGTTCACCCGGAGGAAGGTTGAGTTCATATTTCCCGTCAAAGTCGCTTCGAGTCGCCGCTTTGATCGAACGAACGATTACGACTGTTCCGAAAACTGGGTCACCCGATTCCGAATCGACTACCTTTCCGCCTAACTTCCCAGTTGTTTGTCCGAATATAGGACTTGTTATCATTGAGAAAAAGAATAATAAATAGATTGTTTTATGTTTCATGTTCCGTATGTACAAACTTTAAATTGATTTTTATGTTCTATAATTAGTTTAATTTCATCGATTCGGATCGTCTTTAAGCCGACTTGTAAAGAGAATTCCCCGATAATATATCCGTTTATATTCGTCAACTTACGGACGTTATACGGTTTAACAAAAGGAAGCACTTTAATCGGCCCCTTTCGTCCTTTAAGATTTTGTCGGATTTTACTTATTCCTGCAGTTCTTCTGAGGAGAATCAGATACATCGAATCTTCTATTTTCGAATTCGCTGCGATGTTGTTTTGATCCAAATTATTGGGGAGATATATCTTTCTGATTTCTTTTGGATTACACGAATAGTGAAGCAGATCGTCCGATTGATTTGGATTATCTCGTATTTCCGTAAGCGCTTTTGTCAGTGCTTCTTCTACGGATTGAGACGAGTTTTGAAGAGTGTATGATTCTTTGATTTCCGATTTTAGAATTTCCCGATCTTTTTGGATTTCTGAAACGAGCTTTGAATTTCTAAGTTCCTTCTCAAAGTCGGGGCGTTGTCCTTTGTCTTTACAATCGAATATTGAAGTTGATAAAAGGATCAACAAGGGAATATTAAGAAAAATGAATTTATGATTCTGAAACATATTAAGGACAGAGGATTCCTTTCCT
This sequence comes from Leptospira mayottensis 200901116, assembly GCF_000306675.2. Classification (NCBI taxonomy): domain Bacteria; kingdom Pseudomonadati; phylum Spirochaetota; class Leptospiria; order Leptospirales; family Leptospiraceae; genus Leptospira; species Leptospira mayottensis. The sequence goes on along the minus strand of NZ_CP024871.1, from coordinate 2,931,253 downwards.
TGGGAATCCTCTATTAAAGTTATTTTGCTCTGTAAACGGTCCATCCATAAGCCCAGTTCAAACCACTGAGCATACCGCCGTAAGTTGTGTTATCGGTAAAAAACGAGTCTGAGGATTGTGCGGTAAGTGCAGACGTCGAGATGGCGGAAGCTTCTCCGGAAGGTTGATAGTCCGGTTTAGTAGTAAACGCACAGTTGTCTGAATCTCCAGAACCCAAGGAAATAACCGGAAGTGAAGTTAGACCAGTACTCGGTAGTACACAACTCGCTGTGTTTCCGTTCGATTTAGCCGCTTCGACCAGAACGTCGGTGAAAGTTGGAGAGGTTATGGGACCTCCGACCGTAGCGTTCAGTACACAATCAATGTTTCCGGACTGAAATCCGTAGATAATTCCATTGGTGAATTTTCCTTGGAGTCCTTCTCTCAATCTCGCTCCAAAGCCGTTTGATACTTTTTTTCCGAGAAGAGTAAAATTGGAGAGTTTTACATTTGTTGTGGTTTTAGAGGTTGCAGAAGCTGTTCCACCGCTATGAGTTCCATCCATTTCAAAACCGTGAGGATCTGTAGAAACAGTCCCTCCGCAAGAGGTTGGATATTTATGAGAGATCAAAAACTGGACTTTTCCGGTGAATGCTTCGTCCAGATCCAAGTCGTCGTCCATTCCACCTGTCAGTAGAAGATATTTCCCGTTCCAAGCTCCACCCCAAGATTCTATACCGTCGTCCAAGTGTCTGTGAACTTGAACGTGGTCCAGAGTGGTTCCACTTCCTACTACGTATAGAGACATCCCATTCAACTCGTCTCCGGGTGAAACTTCGTTTCCTGCAAATTCGACGATCGTATAAGAGAGGCTACCGGAGCTTCCGTTGTCGTTAGCACCGCTATTGTATTGAAGACCGGTTCCGCCTTCCGTGTTTTGTGCGGCTGCTCTGGAACCTATACCGTCGCCTACGATCAAAATTCCACCCCAATCCCCCGGTGCTCTATTGCCGGAAGTTTTGGAGGAAGTGAAACATACGGGAGCGTTCGCATCTCCGGTGGTTACGATCTTGGCACCTGGTTCGATAATCAAAGCGGAACCTGCCGTCCCGAAAATTACAGAACCTCTTTCGAAGGTTAGAGTTGCTCCACTTTTTACTTTTACGATTCCACTGATCGATGAGGAAGAGTAAGCCGCAAAGTTTTGGCTTGATGTGATATTTCCCGAAAGAACTGTGTTTCCGCCTTGAATGGAGGTTCCGTCGCAGACCGCAGCTCCAGCGTTTTCATTGGTCCCCGTTAAAAGAATGAGAGCCATCAATAGATTGTTGTCTTGTTTGTTTTCATTACAGTTTACAAAAGAAGAAAGTAATAGGGCTACACTTATGATGAAGAGTGAAGTCCTTTGTGAGAAAGTTGATTCCATTTTATACTCCTTGGGAATAAACCGTAGAAGGTCTTAGGCTAAGATAACTGGAAGGAGTTACGTATAAGTTACAAACTGGTATAATTCTCATAACTTTCGTATGTTTTGATAAGGAGAACCAAAGCTTCGAAAATGAACAGTAGGGCGAAGGAATTTTCACGGAAGTGCGAAGAATAGGATTAAAAGTAAGCTCATAGAACTCAAGGCGAGATAACGATCTCCTTTCGTTTCCTCTTTCGACTCTTCTTTTTTTGCCCATGTTATTTCTTTTTTTTCGATCGTAATCATTTCCTTTTTAAAGCCGCGTTTCGTTCCGTCCTCGTATTCAACAAGGATGCCTTGCTCGTTTTCGGACGTTTTGACGTTTTCGATCACTTCGTTCGTTTTAATGTTTTTTACGGTGTCCGCAAAAAGAGTGTTTAAAAAGAGTGATACGAATAAAATAAGAAATATCGATGGCTTTGTAATCATTTTGTAACCTTTTGTATTCGAGAATGATGATTGCTTCTCATCTTTATAAAATCCTACAACATGAAAAATGGATGTATTGTTACAATCGCATTAAAGATTATGATAAAGGCTTATAGTTTGTTCGGTTTGGTTTTGTGCGTTTTTGGTGAAAGTGGAAAGTATGATGACGATTGGATTGGTGGATGGAATAAAGGTTATATTTAAGAAATTGTAATGTAATTTTTAATTTATAGATGCATCTGTTGTTTCCAATGCTTATGATGGCGAGTTCCTTGGTAATTGTGCGTGTCGGATAGTCGAAAACTGTCAATCAACTGTATTCATTTTCTCCGTTCTTGCTGCGGGATGAGGATTCAAATACGCCGAATTCGCTTTAAGATCGCGAACAAAAGATATTTTCGTTCTTTACGATGGCACTATCTTTAAGTATAAAAGTAGGTTTCTGGAGTCTTTTTGTGACTTGGTCGTTTCAGCAAGTTTAAGTGAAGAGTATAACTGTAAGAACTTCCCGATTCACATATATCCACGATAGGGCTAACGCAGGAATAACAGTGTGACACGTTGCGTGGGCCTGTTTTCGCGAAAATTTCAAAAAGAGTTCAACTTGCAGAGTTCATCCGAACGTTGATTCATCTCATCATTCGTTTTTTCGGACTCGGTTGATACAAGGTTCGTCGAGATTTTTTACTGAGAAGTTTTCAAGCGGAAAGAAACTTCCATACGTTTTCAAAATGGAGAATTTTTTTGGAAGAAGTTTCAAATCTTTTTCGAAAAAACGAAGTCAAGAACCAAAAGAGTTTGAGAAGCGACCTGAATTCATGATCGAAATTAAGCCCGAATACGTTTTTTGAAAAGAACGAAAACGGACTCGATTTTTGTGAAAATTTTACAATTTTACCCAGTAAAAGAGAACAATTTTTACAAAAAATTGGAAAGAGAATAACCCAAGACACCGTGCATTAAAGAGCTAACTGAATTCACTGTAGAAAAGAAATCCGATATATTTTAACTGGGTTTGATATAAAAAGGTTAGAAAATCTAGGAGTTCCTACATTCTAATTCTTTAACATCGCACTTATGTAAGGTTAAATCCTGCTTCAAAACGTTACCCGCTTTTTTGCTTTCTGATGTGAACGACAAATCGATATATGTCGGTAAAACTCTTTGTTCTTAATAAGCAGGCTCAATGAAAAACCATAGATTTTGACTTCATGCCTCATTAATATAAAGTTAGGCAATATTGTCGTTTATTACTTTTATAAAATGATATCTTCTTAATAATAGTTTACTAAATTCGATACAATTTTCAAAAATATTTTAAAAGCGGTTTTTGGGCTTAACACAAAAGACAAAAACGCCTCTAAAACGTTATGTTCCTGATTTATAATTTCTATTTTTTTGTTATAAATTAAAAAATTATAGTCCAAAGAAATGAATGACTCGATTTTGAACTTTCTAAATCCGATCATTTTAAAAGGATCTGTAAAATAGTGTTGTTTTATAAATTCTATTGAATGAAATAGGACTCTTTTATCGGATAAAGAACTCGAATGGAAACGTTATGAATTCATTCCTCAATTTATACAACTGGAATATTCGCCAGAAACTAATGGTGATCATTTCATTCATCATCTTAATTTCTTTAGGATCGATCATTGCTCTCGCCACGTATTTTTTTAAGTCGGACAATGAAATCCGTATTAAGGAAAATAACTTAAAACTGACCAACGTGATCAGTCAAAAAGTGCGCTCCGATATAGCATCGCTTACGAAACGTTCTTTGCTTCTTGCGAGGTCCGTTGCAGGTTCGGAAGAGTCGGACGATATTCTCCAAAATGACGAAGACATTTTTTATCTGAAAATTTTCAGAAAGGAAGGACCGAATTATGTGGGGATTAAACGAATTGCTAACGAATCTACTCTCAAAAATTTCAAAGTTTCTCCCGATAACGCAGACAAAATCGTACGCAAGTATTTAAACAAGCAGAAGAAAGCCCAAATTGGAAAACCTCAGGTTTTTAATGTGTCTCCGGATTTTCGCAGACCTGTGTTATATCTTTCCATCGTTCTTGGAAGTGGGGTTAATTCGGCTACGCTTGTTTCTTTGGTGAGAATGGATTCCATATTAGATTCTTTTAAAACATCCGGAATTACCCAGTTTTTTCTTGTAGACGATGATGGAAAGTTGGTCGCACATTCCGATTCGAATTTGGTATTGCAACCGACCGATCTTAGTGATGATCCAATCGTTAAGAATTTATTGGAAAGTACGATCAGTAATGGACAAACTCGTTATAAGGGAAAAGACGATCAATTTTATCTGGGTTCTTTTAGGAGAATCGGATATGCGGGGTTGGGGGTAATTTCTAGCACCTCGGAGAAGAAGGCTTTTGAAGCAGTTTATAACATTCAGAAGAGAAATATCTATCTCATGATCGTAGTCGTAAATATCTCGATTTTATTTGTGTTTTTTTATTCAAGAAGACTGACAAGGCCGATTTTAAAACTCGTAGACGCATCCAAACAAATCGAACACGGAAACTTTCACATTGATCTAAAGCCAGAATCGGGGGATGAAATCGGAAGACTTACTTCTTCCTTTGTGGAAATGGGTAAAGGGTTGTCCGATCGGGATAAGATGAAGGATGCTTTCGGAAAATTCGTAAACAAGGACATTGCCGAAATGGTCCTCAAAGGAGAAGTTAAACTTGGAGGAGACAAACGGGAGTGTGCGATTTTGTTTTCCGATATCCGCAGTTTTACTTCCATCTCGGAAAAAATCGAACCAGAACTTGTCGTTGAATTTTTAAATCAGTATTTTACCGCGATGGTAAAATGTATCAACAAACATGAGGGAAACATTAACAAATACATCGGTGATGCGATCATGGCCGTTTGGGGAGAATTAGGTCATAAGGATTCCGACACCGAAAAGGCGATTTTGGCCGCACTTGATATGCGTAAGAGTTTGATTGAATTCAATAAAGGGCGCGGAAACGATAAAAGACCCAAAATTTTTATTGGTATTGGAATCAACACCGGAGAAGTCATTGCAGGACAGATTGGCTCTGAAGATAGACTTGAGTATACGGTCATTGGTGATGCGGTAAACCTTGCCTCCAGAGTAGAATCTTTGACGAAAGTATTCGGGGCGGATATTTTAATTACTGGGAATTCTTACGAAAAAGTAAAGGGAATCTTCAAAGTGACAAAACTAAGACCGATCCAGGTGAAGGGAAAAAAGTCTCTACAAACCATCTACGCGGTTTTAGGACATTCTAAAGATAAAGCCTGTCCTAAAAACCTGAAGGAACTTCGAAAGCAAATCGGAATGGATTTCAAATCCGGCAGGTCTAGATAATATGAAGGCCCGATTCTTTTCAGGCGATAGGCCAATTCTATTTTTTCTTATATTCAATATCGTAGTATTTACCGTAATATTTATATACGATTATACTCGATACGGTTATCAAGGTTCGCAAGAAGTAATCGGGACTATTCTTTATAAATCTAATACAGTCAAAAGAAAATATGACTCCGAAGTAGTCTGGAAAGAAATTAAAACTGGAAACTCACTCCAAAACAGAGATACAATTCTAACCTCCGAAAATTCTCAGGCAAAAATCAGACTTTTGGATGGAAGTGAGATTACGATTGCGGAAAATTCTATGATTTTTATCGATTATTTGGATAATCGGACAAATTTGGAAATTTCTGCGGGTGGCCTACAAATTACGAGAAAATCGAATAGTAAAGAAGATACTTCTTCCCTTGGGATTCGTTCCGGCGACGGAGTTCTGAAACTTGTGGAAGGAGTCGTAAATGTAGAAAAAAAGAAAAACCAAAAGACTCTCGAATATGCGATTCTTTCGGGTAGCGTCAAAGTCGATCCGAGTAATCCATTTCCGATGTTGCCTAAAAAATCCTTAGATGAGTTTGAGAAATTATTTCCTGTCGCGGCTGATATCCAAACCGCCCAATCCTTTCAAGAATCAGCGACCGCAAATTCAAGTTCATCAATTAGATCGAATTCCACCACCTCCGAAAGTCATACTCAAAAACAGAACTACGATTATAACAAGGTTCAAAAAATTGATCCTACTACTATAAACAAAAAGAATGAAGAATCCAAAAATTCAGAGTCTAACCCGGAATCGAGGCATAATGGTCATTCTTCCTCAGAAGTAAAAAAACAGAAACGGATGCCTGAGGAATTGCTCAGGCAAGAAAAAGAAAAACGTAGAAGAGAAAGAGAATATAGGGAACAAAGAGAATTTTTACGGATGTAAATCTTACTCTAAACGAGAACCACATCGGTCGGTGTTAGGGATTCGATGTTGTGAGTAAATCCTTCTTTATCATGAAATAGAACAACCAATTTATCATTTTCGAAGGAGATTACTTCTACGATTGTGTTTGTATGAACGAAAATTCCATTATGAAGGAAGGTGCGCTTGATGATTTTAACTTTGTCGCCCGGTTTCATTCTGCCTCTTTGTTTAATCCTTCATGAAGAGGAATAAATAAAAATTCTAATTTATTATTCAAAAATTACCGAAAAGTTCAATTTGATAAAACATAATTGAGTCCGTAAAATTTTATAATACAGGAACCACAGTTAAGAACTCACCGTCGGGAATAATTTTAAACGTAGCGCGAACCCCTGTTTTTTTCCAATCGTCAAGGGTTTGTTTAAGTTTCGTTTTTTGTCCCCATGGCTGTTTTTGCGAGCCGTTTTCCCCTATAATGTGGTAGTTGATGTATACGGGTGTATTAAAAACATCGGTAAACTCAATCAGATAAATTTGATGCTTTTTAGAAAAGGTTTTATCGGAGGAACCTCTTTCCGTTGCACTTTTTAAGATCCTTCCCGTAAGAATAGAACCGCTTTTTATTTCATGTGGAAGAAATGGGGAATCGCCTTTATTCTTTTGCGTATTGGTAAAATTTCGAATTTTTGCTTTTATCCAGATAAAACTCGCAACGAAGAATAATGCTACGGAGAGTAAAATGAAAAATAGAAATGGTGAAAGAATAGAAAGAAACGGAAGAAAATCCCCAAGATTGGGACCATGATTTAATGAAGTGAATGTGCCATCTAATGGTAATTGAGTATAAGCATACGTTTTCAGAATTATACAAACTCCCGAAAATGAAAAAGACAATGCAGTTAAGGCTATTATAATCTGAACTATAAGAGAGGTTATGTTTTGGTTATCAGCCTTACGTAATATTCCGGAAGGTTCTTTAAGCAATATTAATTTTTTATAAAGTTCGTTAAAGTAAGGCGAAGGATGAGATGAATTTATTTCGGGAGCAAATAATATATTTTTATTCGGATTATTCTCCGCATACACTAAAGCGCCTTCATGTAGCCTATCACCGATAAAAATGTAAAAATCAAAGTTTCCTCTTTTTATCAAATATATTGTTTTACACTGTTGTGCGATCATCGCTATAAAAACAAAAACAGGAATTATGAGGAAAACCGGGACCAATAGATTTTCTCCGGAAATAATCCAATGATACAATACTATCAACCCGTTTTTCTGAAATAGGATTCTTGTTATAATTTCAAATGCGACGAGCAAATAAATAACTGGAAAAAAGAGCTCTTTTGAAAAAATAAAATCAGTAGGATCGTTGCGTGAAGATTTTTCTGAAATATAACTAGGAATTTTGATGGTTTGAACTTTGCCGCTCGGCTTCATTCTGCCTCTTTGTTTAGGTAAAGATTTTTTCCTTCTTTTTTCATTACGCTAAACAGATGGATCTGTTTTTGATCCAGACGCGTTCCGATGTCGTAGATCGCATCCGTAAAATCCGCTCCTTCCACATTTGCGCCCGCGAGTTTTGCCCAGCGAAGATCGGCTCCTCTGAAATTTGCGTTTCTAAGGTCAGCATTGTTTAAAAAGGAACCTCTGAGTTTGGCGGCGGAAAAGTTTGCACCCACAAAAGAAGAGTTTTGTAAAAAAGCGTGTCCTAGATTGGCTTCGGAAAAATCTACTCCATCAAATTTAAGTTTTTCTAATATAATGCTGGAAAGATCTTCCCCTTTGAGAGAACCTTTTTCTTTGAGAATTTCTAAAGCCTTCCCGGCAGTGATTCTTTTTCCTTTGGGAATACCAGCACCGTTTTCGTAATCCTGAATCGCTTGGAGCAAAGCGGCGACTGCAGACTCTGGATAATTCTTTCTACGTTCCGGAAACTCGAACATGGCTTCGATGTCTACAGCTGTTACTTTCTTAAGTTCAGAAATCGTTTTACCTTTGGCAAATTCGGTAGCCATCGCAAGTGCGACGATCCCAAAGCCACAACCGGTTGTGGTATAACTTGCATCGGTGATTTTTTCGGAGGAATCTATTTTGAGATAAATACGGTAACCGTCTCCGCAGCCTACGTTCCTATAATTAGAGACTACAGTTGCGTCTTCCATTTCTCGATAGTTAAGTCGATCATCGTTGATTTGTTTGTACCGCGCGAAGTCCATTACACTCATGAGAATTCTCCTGCCCGGTCTTTAGACGGCATAAAAAAGAAGAAGAGTCCGGAAACTCACTGCATCTTATATTTTTTCTTGAACTTGTCTACCCGGCCAGTAGTATCCACGAGTTTGGATTTTCCGGTAAAGAATGGATGGCAAGCAGAGCAAATCTCGATATTGATATCGCCGATGGAAGTTCTGGTTTCGTAGACGGTTCCACAGGACGCACAGCTGATTTTGGCCGCTTTATAGTTTGGATGAATTTCGGTTTTCATAAATTCCTTTGTCGATGCGTTTACTGGGTGTTCATGCTGGCTAAAAAGGCATCGTTGGTTTTGGAAAGCCTCATTTTTTCCAGCAATAATTCCATGCTTTCCGTGATACTCATGGGAGAAAGTACTTTTCTCAGAACAAACACTTTCTGAAGAACATCTTTGGTGATAAGGAGTTCTTCCTTACGGGTTCCGGACTTGTTGATGTCAATGGCTGGGAAAATCCGCTTGTCGGAAAGTTTTCGATCTAGATGGATTTCCATGTTACCCGTTCCTTTGAATTCCTCGAAGATCACCTCGTCCATTTTGGATCCGGTATCGATCAATGCGGTAGCGATGATTGTGAGAGAACCGCCTTCTTCTATGTTTCTTGCGGCTCCGAAGAATCGTTTCGGTTTGTGAAGCGCGTTGGAATCCACCCCACCGGAAAGAATTTTACCGGAGGTAGGAATCACTTGGTTATAAGCGCGGGCCAAACGAGTGATCGAATCCAAAAGAATAACGACGTCCTTTCCGTGTTCCACAAGTCTTTTGGCTTTTTCAATGACCATCTCCGCAACCTGAACGTGCCTTTGTGCCGGTTCGTCGAATGTTGAAGAAACTACCTCTCCGCGGACGTGGCGTGCCATGTCGGTTACTTCTTCCGGACGCTCGTCAATCAAAAGTACGATTAAGGCACATTCCGGATGATTGGAAGTGATCGCGTTTGCGATATTTTGCATTAGAATCGTCTTACCGGTTCTCGGAGGAGCTACAATCAAAGCTCTCTGTCCTTTTCCAATTGGACACATGAGATCTAAAATCCTTGTATCCAACATAGAAGGATCGTATTCCATCTTGAGCCTTTCATTCGGATACAAAGGAGTTAAATTGTCGAAGAGCGCGCGTTTGCCTGCGACATCGGGAGTATAACCGTTCACAGTTTCCACACGCAACATCGCAAAGAATCTTTCGGATTCTTTCGGTGGACGGATTTGTCCTTCTACCGTGTCTCCGGTTCTTAAACCGAAAAGTTTAATTTGAGAAGGAGAAACATAAATATCATCCGGACCAGGGACGTAGTTATAATCGGGAGATCTTAAAAAACCGTAACCGTCCGGAAGTTTTTCCATCACACCAGCGGCGTGTACTTGACCGTCTCTTTCCGCCTGAGCTTGCAGGATGGCAAAGATCAAATTCTGTTTTTTGAGACCGCTCGTGTTTTCGACTCCAAGACCTTTAGCAACTTCGATTAAGTCGGCGATTGCTTTTTTCTTGAGTTCTACAAGATCGATGGGAATCGGAGTTGGGCCTTCGTAGCCGCCCCGTTTGCGTTTACGGAATCTATGATCTGCGTTGTCAGAAGATTCAAGATCTTGGGATTCCTGTCCGGCGCTTTCTTCTTCGATAGAACCGGTTGTTTCGGAATCGTTTTGGCTGTAGTTATTATTTTGGGTGTGGTGTTTGTTTTTATTGTCTCGTCTTGCTGTTGCCATATTAGAACTACTTGAATTTTTAAAAAGGGAAGGATTCGCCTTTTTGAGATTTTATTTTTGAGAATACAGAGTGGAGAAGAGATCGGTTAGATCGGCTCTAACCATGAGATAACGATTACAAGCGGAAGCTGTCAACGAAATTATTCAGTGAGGTTTTCTTTTTTTTGCAGTTTGTTTCAAAGAGACCGTTTTTGAGGTAGATTTCTTCCTGGTTAATGAATTGTCCTTTGATGTGTTCTTTCCTGGTTTTTTGGAGGAGGTTGGGGCTTGTTTTGAAGAAACGGAAGTTTTGGGAACTTTCGTATGAGTTTCTGGTTGGGGCGACGGCGGAGTAGCTTTTTTACGGGGAATCGAATTCTCCTTAGAAAGAGAGTAACGGTTTTGGAGTTCTAAGAATTTAATTCTATTCTGAAGGGTTGTTCGAGGTATACCCAGTTGGAGCGCTGTATGCGATATATTGTCTTGATTGGCTTTTAAGGAATGGAATATAAATGCACTTTCGACTTCTTTTAGCATCGTTTCCAATGGAAGTTTTTGAAAGAAAGCATCGCTCACAGAAGGAAATTCCAAACCACTTTCGTTCTGGCGACCTAAAACGGCACGAGGAGTAATGAAATGATAGAGATATCCTGCGATCTTGGAGCCTTGTTTAAGAACGATAATCCTCACATTACACTCAAGCTCGGTCATATAGGTTTGTAAGGAAAATGGAGTATTTCCGTCCAAACGAAGTTCATTGGATTTTAGATAATCGGCTAAAAGATTTTTACTCATCTCCTTGAGTAATCGTTCTGCCTGAAGGATCGAATCCCGAAAGTATTTTTTGGGTAGAATATTCTGTTCGAATGTTTCATTGTAAAAGATGGAGTTTCCTTCCAAATCGGTAGCTAAAAGTCCATCCGGAAGATTTTGTAGGATAAGTTCCATGAACCAGAAGCGAGAACTCTGCTCTTGCTCTTGTTTTTTTGATTCAGCTATGGGTTCCGGGCTCGGACGATTTCCGGAAACGAGTTTTCCAAGTCCGGCCATGACCTGAACTTTGTCCCATTCTTCTTTTTTTTCACCTGTTAGGGTTAATACCGGGATCGATTTTTGTCTCTGAAAGTATTGAAAGAAAGATTCGGGAATTTCAGTTTCTAGAAAACTTTCCGGAAGTCGTGTGTATTCCCGCTCGGACGAACTCAAGTCCGCCATTTCCATCTGTATCAATTTGCGGGATAAAAGCCCGATAAGATCTCCAGACTCGTCCACGACCGGAAGATGTGTCGCCGGTGTGATGAGAAAATATCTGTAGAGGGTTTCTATTTTCATGAAGAATATCGTTGCCAAGTGCCGATTTGGCGTCAGAATACTCTTATTTTCCGGTCTGTCAGAAAATTCTTCTCTTTTTTAAGATTCAAAAACCTTAGTTTCGAGAAAAGATTCTTCTTTGGATTCTACATTGTAAGATAAACGAGTGCCTGGGGGATTTGTATTTGCAAAACTGAATTTTGGAGGAGTTTCCACATTTTCTGGTGAAAAACTTTTAGGAAGAGACTTTCAAAAAAAGAAGCGAGAGTGAAGATGAACTTTGAATTTTTGAACTAAAAAATGAAAAGTCGAGTTGGTTTTGAATAAAAGTCGGAGTTTTGTACTCGGAACGAAACCTGTTTCAAAAATTCATTACTTTGGTTTGGCGTCGTTTCATCGTATGATAAATTATTTTTGAGATAGATTTTAGTATTTTGTAACCTAGTTTAACGTAAGTTCGGCGTAAGAAATCAGAGTCTGTCTCAAATTTGGAAATTCTCACGAAATCAGAGTTCGTTGTCACTATCTCGAATACCGCAAGTCGATGCGGGAACCCACATTTTTCGTTGCAAAAAGTCATTTAACATCATAGAAAGAATGTAAGGAGACGTAATCTGGGAACTTCTGCACTTTGTTACGAACTTGCTGAATGATTGTACTATTTCTTTTAAGATTTTGCGACGGGCTTTTAAACTTGACGAAAGATCTTAAACGTTGTGCAAACTCTTGCAAATTCGAAAAAAGATTTTGAACTTACGATCAAAGCTTCACTTTGAACTTCAAAGAGAAGAAATCCGTGCAATCGCTTCCTCCACATCTTCCTTTTTGCCAAAGGCACTGAGGCGAAAATATCCTTCTCCAGCGGGACCAAAACCGGAGCCCGGAGTTCCGACCACTTGCGCCTTATCTAAAAGTCTGTCAAAGAAATCCCAAGAAGAAAGATTGTCCGAAGTTTTCAACCAAATGTAAGGGGCGTTGACTCCTCCAAACACTTCGTAACCCGCTTTTTTTAGACCTTCGCGAATTTTAGTCGCATTCGACATATAATACGCGATCGAAGTTTGGATTTCTTTTCTTCCTTGAGGAGAATAACAAGCTTCCGCACCTTTTTGAGTTACATAAGAGACTCCGTTGAACTTTGTGGTATGTCTTCTGCTCCAAAGAGAATTGATGCTGACTTCCTCTCCGCCGCGAGTTCTACCTTTGAGTTCTTTTGGGATAACTATATAAGCACAACGTAATCCTGTAAAGCCCGCAGTTTTGGAAAAGGAACGAAACTCGATCGCTACTTCTTTAGCACCTTCTACTTCGTAGATAGAACGAGGGACGTCGGGCTCACTGATAAAAGCTTCGTATGCGGAATCGTATAGAATGATGGAATTGTTTTTCTTCGCGTATTCCACCCATGCCTTTAAACTTTCTTTCGTGGTCACCGTTCCGGTCGGGTTGTTCGGATAACAAAGATACACGATGTCCGCTTTTTCTTTCGGAATTTCGGGTTGAAATCCGTTCTCTTTCGTAGCGGGCATGTAGATCAGATTGGAATATCTTCCATTCGATCCTATTTCTCCCGTTCTTCCAGCCATTACGTTGGTATCTACATAAACGGGATACACGGGATCGGCGACGGCGATCTTTGCATCCGTAGAAAAGATTTCTTGAATATTCCCACAATCGCATTTGGATCCGTCGGAAACAAAAATTTCGCTCTCATCAATTTTGATTCCAAGAGGAGCGTAGTCGTTGTCCGCGATCGACTTTAGTAAAAATTGGTATCCTTGTTCCGGTCCGTAACCGTGAAAACCACTCGCGGTTCCCATCTCTTTGGAAGCTGCTACCATTGCGTCCACGACGGAAGGAACGATCGGAAGAGTCACGTCTCCAATTCCCAATCGAATGATCTTTGCAGAAGGATTTTTTTCGGAGTAAGTCTTTACGCGTTTAGAAATTTCAGGAAACAAATATCCCGCTTTTAATTTTAAATAATTCTCATTGATGTTCGCCATTTTCTTTATTCCTATCAATTAATTTTCTTCCGGCAAAACCTTCTTCATAGCTGTGTTCGTAAAGAAGGTCCTCTTCTCCGAGGTGCCAGCAATAATATCCGTGTCCGTTATCGAAATCGATAAGCCAAAGTCCTTTGACTTCAATTCCGTATTTTTGAATTTTGGAAGACCATTCGAGTATCAGCTTCCGAACTTCTTCCTCTTTGTTTTCCATTTCATTTTCGGGAAGGATTTTTTCCCTAAGTTGAACGATCAATTCCGACACATAAGAATGATATTCTTCCGTAATTTCTCTGATTACGGGTAGAATTTTACGAGCCTCTTCGTATGTCCAGAGTTTCCGTTCCAAGAATATTCAGAAGTCCTGCTCTAAACAAAGACAAAGTAGGGTCATGCGACTTACGACTCCGTATCTTGCTTGTCTGAAATATGCCGCATTCGGCAAATCGTCCACGTCCGTGGAAAGTTCGTTCACTCTTGGAAGAGGATGAAGAATCGTCGTTTTTTTCTTGGAAGCAAGAATCAACTCTTTGTTGATCTTAAAAAGATCCTTGAGCCTTTCGTATTCCTTGTGATCAGGAAATCTTTCCTCCTGAATTCGAGTTACATAAGCGACGTCACAATCCCAGACAGCTTTGATGTCGGTCGTTTCTTCCAGAGTGAGAGGATAGCCTTCCAGACCTTTTTTATAAGAATCCGGTAGTGATAGTTCGGAAGGAGAAATTAGATAAAGATGAACTTTGTAATGCCTGAGCAGATTGATAAGCGAATGAATCGTTCTGCCGTACTTCAAATCCCCGATAAAAGCGACTGTCAATCCGTCTAATGTTCCTTTTTCGGAAATGATTGTATAAAGATCCAAAATCGCCTGTGTAGGGTGTTGTCCCGCTCCGTCTCCCGCGTTGATGACAGGAATTTTTACTGCTCCAGCCGCGATTCTGGAAGAACCTTCGACGGGATGACGAATCACTGCAATATCCGCGTAGGCTTCTATCATTTTCATGGTGTCGTATAACGTTTCTCCTTTGGAAATCGAGGAAAACTGAAAACCGACGGTGGAGATCACTCTACCTCCGAGGCGTTCCATCGCCGCTTCGAAAGAAAGTCTGGTTCTTGTCGAAGCCTCGAAAAAGAGAGAGGCTAAAAGTTTACCGGTTAAGATTCCGAATGCCTTGTGCTGTTCAACGAGGCGTTCCATATCCCTGATTTTCTTGATGAGAAAGTCGAGATCCGATTTCGAAAACTGTTCCGTATCTAGGACATTCTTATGATTATAGGACATTAAGCGACAGAATGTAAAAAAACGCCCTTTTGACAATCAAATTGATTTACGAGTTTTCAGATTTTTCGGGGAGAATTAAAAGCCCCGAAAGTTGTCGAAAAGTTTGTTTCAATAAGGGAAAATCCATCGTATCCTTTGAATTTTCGAATTGAATAGGAAGTCGATTCCAAGAACAACCCGGAAAATGATGATGGGTACGATGATAATTGAAGTTGAGAAATAAAAAGGAAAAAAATTTCGGCAGGGATAGATTATAAGCCGAATACACATTGTCCAGTTCCTTTCCGTAGTGATACGAATGGTCTAAGAAGGAAACAATCCATCCACGTAAAAATACAACCGCTCCTAAAAACCAAATCATGGTTTCCGAAAAATACAACGCGGTTCCGTATAAAAGAATAATAAAAAGAGTGTCGATTCTTAATTCTCGAATGATTTCCGGTTTTTGAATCTGTTTAAAAAAGGCTTTATAGATTGGAAATTTGGAAATATGTTTTCGGGCCATATTTGTCGTGAGTGGTAGACTTAAAAGAAAACCTCCGCTTACTTCCAGGAAGTAAGTTCCTAAAAAAAGCCGAACGTAGTAAAAAAGATTTTGAACAAAGATCGGGCCTCCGTCTTTTTTCAAGTATTCGATTCTTTCTCCTTCTGCACGATTGTACTTATGATGCATAAGGTGCGCCGTTTTTACGATCTGATATGGAGTTCCAAAAAGAATACAAAGGATTCTTCCGGACAAATGGCTTTCGTTTCGGGAATTCGAAAAGTTTCCGTGAACACATTCGTGAATCAAGGCCCAGAGAGTATAGGAAAGAATAACGGAGAGCGGAAGTAAACTCATCGAAATCAAAATCGATTCTGAAATTCCAAGCGGATTCGAAATAAAAGATAGATGGAAATTCCCGATCGATTTCGAAATCGGATTCCAAAAATACAATCCAAGAAAGAATACGCTCAACAAAATCGCGATTGTTCGATTTGTTTTTTCGGGAAGGTTTCTCTGCTGCGGAGTATGGAACACGTTGTGACTCGAAAACAATTTTTTCCTTTTTTAAGGAATCGGTAATTTCACGCAATTGAAAATGGATTTGCAAAAAGAGATATGATAGACCACTTTTAAACGGACTTCCTTATGTTGGTTGAAATCAATCTTAGTCCCAATCTTGTACGCATTTAAAGACTCTTATTCGTATCCAAGTTCTTTTCGGAAGGATTATTTCGTTGGAACTCCGACAAGTAGGTTATGATTGATTCTATAAGAACATTGAACGTTTTTATAGAATCACGTCCCTATGGACTTTCTAACAGACTTTATTGTTGGAACACTCTGTAAGAGTTTTTATATTTTTGTGAAACTAAAGCGTTTTGCTTCTATTGGTGCTCTTCAGGTTTTGGGACGGACTCTAAAATTCCTCTACCGATTGTTTCGATCTGGAAATCAAAAAGGAGATAAGAATAGAATTCATTTCGGATCCTTTTCTATTTATTGATTCCTACATAAATAGAATGCCGTCATTTTAGTACAAATTGACCTCATTATATTTTTCAGTAGTATTCAGATTGAGTTA
>NZ_CP024871.1:2840000-2910000 GCF_000306675.2 Leptospira mayottensis 200901116 | reverse complement strand
AGCGTGACTACGGTGGGTCCTCCGGCCACAGTCGGAATTCCGCTTATGGCGCCGGTGATAGAGCTGATGCTTAAACCTGTCGGAAGATTTGTGGCCGTATAATTACTAAATTGACAATTCCGATTCGCTGTTATCGTAGAATTTGAAATGGCAGAACCCGAGGAGTTCGTTGCCGCAAATTGAATACCCAGAGGGTTGATCGAAGAACCTATTTGTGCAATTGTATCGGAGGTTGATATTGTTACGTTAGTTGGGCATGGATTTGAAGATTGATTTGAATTTGCCCCCGAAGGCAAGCTCGAAAGCAACAACAAATCCGTAATTGAATTTCCCGTAATGGAGCCGTCTTCTTTTTTCTTATCTTCACAAGAAGCGAGAAAAAGCCCCATGATAAGTAAGATCGCAAATGTTTTTTTCATTTATTTTGTCCTTTTTTAGGTTTTGTACTCTTTTATAAAATAAACGCATGTTATTTCTGTGGACGGTATGATTTTATTTGTGATGTTAGTCAAATAAAAAATCACAAAATTAATTAAAAAGTAATTTGTTGTCAAAATAATTTTTGGTTTAAACGTCGTATCGTATTTTCACTTCCGTTCCGGATTGTCTGATCCAAAAACAGGAACACGGAGTCTTGTCCGGTCGAACGAGAATTTCGAAGGTTTCATCAAAGTGCATGTTCGGCTAAGACTTACTCAATACTCTCAAAAAAATGAAACTCGCTTTGTTTGTTGAAAGCGGAGAAAATAAAAATGAGGGTTCTTAACGGTTTGGTGATTTTGATCTTTCTTGCCGATTTGATGCGACTGTCCTTAGAGACGTTTTTTGTGATTCGAGTCGTTCTGAAGTTTGTCGAACTCTAACAACGATTTTGGTTTGTGGCAGGTTTACAATGTTGAAAATCAAAAAGGGATATTAGAAGTTATCTCGAAAATATTTTGTCTTTAGAGCTTGTCCCAAAACCTATTTCCAGGACATTCTAATTAAAATGATAGCAAATGCGATTTGGAATAATGCCTTATAATTTTCAAATTTGAATTCCCAACAAGTTTTTATGGCTCTAAATGCATTAAACCAAGCAAAAGTACGTTCGACTGTCCATCTAAAAGGATTTAGCGGAGCAATCCATTCAGGATTTCTCGCATTCTTTTTATTTGGAATTCGATATTGAATATTCTTCTTTTTTAAATTGTTCTTAATCGTTTTGTTAGAGTAAGCCTTATCTAAAGAAAGGATTTCTGGTTTAAGCAATTTTTTGTTTCTAAATACTTTGAACTTTTCTAAAGTAGGAAAAAGTAATTTAGAATCGTGAGTTCCTGCCGAAGCGATTACAAAAGCTACAGGTGCTCCACGCCGATCGACGAGAATATGCCTTTTAAGGCCTCTTTTGCCGCGATCCGTCGGGTTTGGACCCGTGAAAGCCCCCCTTTGGGAGCTCTTGCGAAGCTACCATCAGATGCCATTCTTTTAGTTCTAATTTTAACAGTGCGCTCATAAAGTTTTAATGCTTCTTTTTCAATTTTATCAAAAACTCCGCTGGCTACCCATTCCTGAAATCTTCTATGTAACGTTGATTTTGAACCGAACATCGGAGGTATATATCTCCATTGAATTCCTGTTCTTACCCTGTAAAATATTGCGGCCATCGCCACTCTATCATCAAGCCGAGGACGACCTCCTTTCTTGGAGTTTGTTTTACGCTTTGGTAGCAAGGGATGAAGGCGTTTCCAAATCTCTTCAGGGATATCTAAATGACCTAAATCTGATTTCATATGTCATATCTATTTCCTGAGACTACAAGTACAAGGAGGTTTTGGGACAAGCTCTTACTTAAACCGCCTATTCCGATCATTCTAGGTGTTTTCAAGACAACTTCTTCTAATGACGGTTCTTGAGGAGGTTTCGTTGATCTCCCGAAAATTCTTGAATTTCTGAAAACGGGACGAAAACTGACCAATCAAACGAACGGGATCGCAAAATTCGCGTGCGTTTCCGCGGATTTGAATCTGCGTAAATCGTATGTCTGGAAATGATAAAAAAGTCATAGAGCAGAATTCTCACGGTGAATTTGAACTTACCGCTTATGGGGAATTTTTAAGTTATTTCCATACTCATATCCAGCTCTTTAACGGGCTTATATCTGCTAAAAAAATTTCCCCAACTGATCAGGAAGTTCTCAAACAGAAAGTACGTTCTTATATCGTAGGTAATATTCAAAAAACGGAGCAATTCTTCGATCATCTGCCAAAGTTTGCGGAATTTCTAGGGATGTCGCAGACGGATCTTTCCGCGTTTATGACGAAAAATTTCATGAATACGCATGCAGGGATCAAAAGCAAACTCATCGAACAGGAAAAGGCGAACGTTGGCAAACCTAAAAAGAAAAAGTATGCACGTATTTCCGAAGAGATCGTAGAAACGATCGGTGTTTTAGTCGCTCCCGGAAAAAGATTTATTGGGATGGAGGGTTACGTTGTACTCCGGGACGACGCGACTGGAAAGGATCTCGAACCGTCCGTTTCTTCTTTCGGGGAAACTCCGAAATCTGCCGAAGAAAGTTCCGTTAAGAAGGTTACGGCTTCGGTTGCGCCAACACCTTTGAAAAAACTTCCGGAAAAATTGATTCTTACCGAACTCGTGGAGAAATTTGGCTCTGAATTTTCGGGCAACACACTCGTATTGAAAAAGGAAGAATTGGACGAAGGGGAGCTTGCAAATCATGTCGCGGTCGACGACAACGAGGAATTGTTGACCGAAGTGGAAGATCTTCAATTCGGTGGATTCCACGAGCCTATATTTGTAGAAGAAATTCCGATGGAACCGGAAGAGCCTCCCGTGAATATTCCATTTTCCAAATATATGGAAAGTATAAATCGTGTTCGACAGTTTCAAAAAGAAGGGCAACCGGACGCTTATAAAAAATGGGTGATGACTCTTTCTCCGGAGCTTAGTGCACTCGTTCAACTTCATTCGTTCGTATTGAAAGAAATGAAAAACGAACCCATCGATTGGAATTCGATCATCTCTTCTATTTCCTCTCGAATCGGCTTAGAAGATTCGAGACTTTGGAAAGTCTTGGAACTCACCCGTGTTTTTGCCGAACTCAGAGCTGGTTTAGAAGTGGCTTTCGTTTCTTCTAAAGCTGCCGGATCTAGAATGGAAGAACTCGTAAAAAAAGCTTGGCCTCATATTCTCAAAATCTTCGAAGAGTATCCGAATATCTCTTCTTTGCGTCAAAAATTGGATCAGCTTTTTGCGAGAATTCCGGATGCCACTCAGAGAAAAAAACTTTCCGATCTTTTTCTTCCCGTTCTTCAGAAACTCTAATCGAATTTTTTCATTTTGAATTTCATTTTTGGAACTACACGTTTCGGATCCATTGTTTGAAAACGGATTTGATTCTTTTTCAAAGTTGTTCGAATCCGATGATGTTAATTACTGAAAGTTAAAGTAGTTTGTCATTTAAGGAACCGAAGAAAAACTAGAAATTTCTAGTGAGAGAGAATTGTGATTCTTTCTGCAATCAACAATCATAGGATTTTTATAAAACAGCGCGGTAGTTCACACTTCGAGTAGCGAGGGTTGGCGTAAGACTCTAAAATATAGTCATTAGTCATAAACACTTTGCAAAAGGAGTTCTTCGCACTTTAACAAAACCGGGCTTTGTCGATTCCCAATGAAAAAATTAGTAAATAAATCGTATTTACGGAACTTTTGGATAAATTTGTGACTGAAAGTTTCGTATCGATTCTTTGTCAACCTTCAATCAAATTTCGATTCTTTCGAAAAGAATCTTATTTTTTTAGATCTGGAATAGTGTTTGAAGTTGTGTTATACTTGAAAACGAAATAAAGAAAACCCAGCAATTAGAAAGTCTTTTTTGAAAGTAAGGAGTTCCCACGTTTCGAGTGGTGAGGTTTTAGTGACGAGGAGTTAGGGTTTTGGTGAATCGGAGTAACACGAAAAAACTCCTACTACGAAAAGCCACATTTTTTACCAGCCGAGTACAGTCTGATTTACAACAGATTCTTATTTCAATCCCGTCTTTTAAAAGAATGTTTTCAATTTACTTAACTCTCAATTTATTGGACAATAGCTGGGGAATTTTGCTGAAATTTCAGCCATAAACTATAGACGGCCCGACGTTTTATGGAAACCAGGGAAATTGGATGATGAGGGATCTCTGCAGATGAATGATCTAAAAGAACAATTACAACTTCAAAGGTATCTGGAGAAAAACGGACTTTATGAGAAGTCCTTCGAACACGATAACTGCGGAGTAGGATTTGTTGCTTCCTTTCAGGGTGAAAATAGCCACAGAATCGTATCTATGGGGCTTAAGGCGGTCGCATGCCTGACGCACAGAGGGGCGGTGGATGCAGATATGGTTACCGGAGACGGGGCCGGTATCATGATCCAGATTCCTAAAAAGTTGTTCGCTACTTATATCGAAGAAATGGGTCATAGACGACCCGAAGAGGATTCCATTGGAGTAGGGATGATCTTTCTTCCGAGAGAAGACATCGATAAACAAGATATGTGCCGCAGTCTCGTCGAGTCCGCGCTTATGGAGTTTAACTTTAAACTTTATGCATGGAGATATGTTCCCGTAAATCCGGAAGTACTCGGACCCAAAGCCAATCAATCCAGGCCTCAGATCGAACAAGTCCTTATCGGCAAACCGGAAGGAATGTCGAACGACGACTTTGAAACCAAACTCTTTTTGATTCAGAAAAAATTGATGAGGGATGCAGATCGTCATTCTCTCGCGGGAGATCTTTATATCTGTTCTCTTTCCTCGGAAAGAATCGTATTCAAGGGGCTTTTCAACGGAAATCAGGTTTCCCAGTTTTATGAAGACTTGAATTCGGAGGAGATGATTTCTCCGTACTGTATCTTTCACCAAAGATATTCCACGAACACATTTCCCTCTTGGGCTCTGGCGCAACCGTTTCGGATTCTCGCACACAACGGAGAGATCAACACGATCGCAGGAAACAGAATCTGGATGCTTGCCCGAGAAGAGGAACTTGAGTGTAAAAAATGGGGTGAATATCAAAAGGAAATTCACCCGATCATTCGCCCTCACATGAGCGATTCCGCCAGTTTGGACAACGCAATGGAGGCGATCGTTCGGTCCGGAAAGGACGTTCTCCAAGCCAAAGCGATGCTTGTTCCGAATGCTTGGTCCAAAAACCTAACGATGTCGGAAGAGTTGAAAAGCTTTTACGAATATAATAATACTTTAATAGAACCCTGGGATGGTCCGGCTGCTCTTGCTTTTGCGGAAGGAGATTGGATCGGAGGAGCTCTGGATAGAAACGGTCTTCGTCCCGCACGTTATGCGGTTACGGAAGACGGTCTTTTGGTCATGGGTTCCGAAGCCGGTCTTGTTCAAGTGGACGAGGAAATTGTAACAAAAAAAGGACGTCTCGGTCCCGGAGAGATGATCGGGATCAATTTAAAAGAGAAAAAACTCTATTATAACGAGGACATCAACTCTCTCTTCGAAAAAAGATACGATTATAGAGAATGGTCCAAAGAGAACGTATCTTATCTCAACCAGGATTTGGATTCTTCCATCAACGAAACGATCACCTACAAAGGTGATGATCTTAAGAGAAGACAAATCTTATTCGCGTATTCTCCGTTTAAACAAAAATCGGTGATCAAACCGCAGGCACACCAGGCAAAAGAAGCGATCAGTTCGATGGGGGATGATACTCCTCTTTCTATTCTGATGCTTTCCAGAATCGGTCTTTACACCTATTTCCGTCAGAGATTCGCTCAGGTAACAAACCCACCAATCGACTACATAAGAGAAAAAGGTGTGACCTCTCTTTACACTCGTCTTGTAAAAAAGATGAACCTTTTCGGGGACGAAAAACCCCAGAACTGTCTGGTTCTTTCCCATCCGTATCTCACCAATCTGGATCTGAAAAGAATCCGGGAAATGGAAGGGAAGCCGTATAAAATTCTCACGTTAGATGCAACATTTGAGGCGCATCTGGAATCCACTTCGAATCGTAACTATCTTGAAATCGCGCTCGACGCGCTTCTTGAACAGGCGCTTCAAGCCGCGAAATCCGGAACGAACATTCTAGTGCTTTCCGATAAGAGACTTGCTAAAGAAAGGGCTCCGATCCCGATGGAACTCGCCGTTGCCGCGGTTCACAACCATCTGATCCGAAACAAAACACGTTCCGCGGTTTCGATTTTGGTTGAAACCGGTTCCGCATTCGAAATCCATAATGTGGCAGTGCTTCTTGGTTACGGTGCATCTGGAGTCAACAGCTATTTGATCTGGGATACGTTATTCGACCTTTGGGAAAGGGGAGAATTTGACGGAGAAGACGGAGTCCGCCCTGAGTTTCATAAGATTTGCGAAAACTACCGTTACGGAGTGGACGACGGACTTTTGAAAATCATGTCCAAGATGGGAATTTCTATTCTTTCCTCTTACGTGGGCGGTCAGGTGTTTGAAGCGATCGGTCTTTCTAGAACTCTCGTATCCAAGTATTTTCCCGGAACGTATTCCAGAATTTCAGGAATCGGAATCGGCGGGATCGAACAGAACATTCTTAGAAATCACGAGCAGGCGTTTTATAAGGAGATCAATCCGGAAGATTTTATCTCCGAAAAGGACGATCAACCTCACCGTTGGTCTCCTAGAGTCGTTAAGTTCTTAAGAAAGGCGGCGGTCGATAACGACTACGAAGCTTTCAAAGAAGCGACCAAAATTCTCAAAGAAAGCGATCCGATCAATATCCGAGATCTATTTGACTTTGTTGCGAAAAAACCGATCCCGATCGAAGAAGTGGAAACCGTTACCGAAATTCAAAAACGTTTCTTAACTCCGGGAATGTCCCACGGTGCGTTGTCCATCGAGGCGCATACGGATCTTGCGATCGCCATGAATCGGTTAGGCGCTAAGTCTTCCTCCGGAGAAGGTGGAGAAAATCCTTCCCGTTATGTTGTGAACGAAAACGGAGATCTTGCCAATTCTTCCATCAAACAAATTGCTTCGGGAAGATTCGGTGTCACTTCGGAATATCTAAACTCCGCAACTGAGATCGAAATCAAAATCGCGCAAGGTGCAAAACCGGGAGAAGGTGGTCAACTTCCAGGTAAGAAGAACAACGAGGAAATCGCGACTAACCGTCACACTCCGATGGGAATCGATTTGATTTCTCCTCCTCCGCACCATGATATTTATTCGATTGAGGATTTATCTCAGCTCATCTACGATTTGAAGATGGCGAACCATAAAGCGCAGGTTTCCGTAAAACTCGTGTCCGAAGCAGGAGTGGGAACGATTGCTGCCGGAGTTGCCAAAGCGAATGCGGACGTGATCCTTATTTCCGGTCACGTGGGTGGAACGGGAGCGGCTCCGATTACTTCGATCAAATATGCTGGTTCTCCTTGGGAACTAGGACTTTCTGAAACACATCAAGTTTTAGTAATGAATGGACTGCGTGATAGAGTCGTTCTCCGAACGGACGGTGGTATCGTTTCCGGAAGGGATGTTATCATAGCGGCTTGTTTGGGCGCGGAAGAATACGGAGTGGGAACCGCGTCCCTTGTTGCACTTGGTTGTATCATGGCGAGAAAATGTCACTTGAACAATTGTCCTACCGGAATCGCGACTCAGGATATTAAGTTCCGTGCGAAATACAAAGGATCTCCGGATCAACTCGTAAATCTATTCACTTGTCTCGCTCTCGAAGTGAGGGAACATCTCGCGGAACTCGGATTCAGATCCATCGACGAGATCATCGGAAGAACCGATCTCTTAAAACAGATTACACGCTACGAAAGAGACCGTTTGGATTCTCTCGATCTCAATCCGATTCTTGTTCGTTTGCCTCTATTTTACGATCCTGCAAAACAGAAAAAAGACAGATCCGTTCGCAAAGAACCGATCGGAGAAGTGTTGGATGATCGTATCATAAAAGACGCCGAAAAAGCGCTCGAAGGAAAATCTTCTATGGCTCTTTCTTATTTGGTGCGCAACACGAATAGAACCGTGGGAGCGAAGATCTCCGGTTTGATCGCTAGAAAATACGGTTCCAAAGGTTTACCTGGAAAGTTGGAAATCATCTTAGAAGGAACTGCAGGGCAATCTTTAGGAGCTTGGCTCGTGAAAGGGGTTCAAATCACCTTACACGGAGATGCGAACGATTACGTAGGTAAGGGACTCTGTGGAGGTGTGATCGTGATCAAAAAACACCGAAAATCCAAGTTCAAAGCCTATGAAAATACGATTATCGGAAACACTTGTCTTTATGGTGCGACTTCCGGAAAGCTTTTTTGTTCCGGAAGAGCGGGAGAACGTTTCGGAGTTCGAAACTCGGGAGCGGATGCGGTCGTAGGCGGAGCGGGAGATCACTTTCTCGAATACATGACCAGCGGAACCATTGTTTGTCTCGGAAGTGTAGGTAAGAATATGGGAGCCGGTATGACCGGAGGAAGCGCGTATTTCTTTCAAAAAGGATGGGATGTCCAATCTCTTCTAAACAAAGAATATGTGAAGACAGTGGATCTGGAAAACAGCGATTACGAGGTCATCAAAAACCTTATCTCCGAACATTCCAAACTGACCGGTTCCGATCTTTCGGAAGGAATTTTAAAGGATTTCGAAACGAATAAAAATTATTTCGTAAAGGTAGTTCCGAAATAACATTATAAAAACTGAATAAATTTTGCTGATGTCGCAACCCAGAGGCTAAATCGGACGCTCCTCCGACATCGGAATTTGCAAAAGCAAATCCGCCGCCGTCAGGCCATGGTTATCTCAGAAACATTAGGCGGCATAAGCCAGAAGAGGAGGCGAACAAATGAAATATACTCTAATAGTAATCAATCTAACAATTCTTTTATCTACAGTCGAGGCATCAGATTGTGTTCGTTCAACGCCAATTTCGACTATGAAATCTAATTCGCCATATAAGGTTACTGAGCTTAATAAAAAAACATGGATTTATAAGGAACAAGTTGAAATAGATCCAAACACAAAAATAATAATCGAAAATAAAGGATGTGAATCTTACTGGATTGAATATCGAATTTTCCTTTCAAATTTAGATAATAATGTAAATGCTTATGAGCGATTAATTGAAGTTATAAAAGCAATCAGCAGATTTAATAATTCATCTATTAATTTGGTAAAAGTAATCTCTATTCTAAAAAAAACGGCTGAGATCAAAATCTACAAGGGTGAAAATAAAATCTCAGAGAACGAATTGGGGGAGTCTTTTACTCTAAGTAAGAAAAAGAAAAAAGATGGAACCGTTCAATTCACATTATCTGCCGTAGTTGGTTTGTAAAAATATAGCTTTAAAGTGAAATGAATAGAGTTGGTTTGATGATTTCTTGGAAACAAGAACCAATCTATGTTGTTAATTATGTGTAATAGTTAAAGTTAATCTTACACTCCGTTCTTGTTTATAACGAAAACTGTAAGTTGTCGAGATACTTATTCTTAGCTAATTTCTTCGTGTCAAGGAAAGTCTGCATCGGAGTTTTACCAAAACAATACTTGCCTTGATGCGTACGTTCCTTGTTATATGAATCGATCCACTGATCCAAATCTTTTTGCAAATCTTCAATCGAATTGTATACCTTCCTTCTGAAAGCAATCGCATAGAATTCGTCTTGAATGGTTCTGTGAAATCTTTCACAAATACCGTTGGACTGAGGATGTCTTGCTTTTGTTTTCGAATGATCGATATCTTCCAAAGCAAGGAACAGTTGGAATTCATGGTGTTCCCTATTTCCACAATACTTTAGTTCCTCTATCGGTTAAAATCCTCAACAACCGAAGTCCTTCTTCTTCAAACCAGGGAATCACTTTGTCGCTTAACATATCAGCAGCTACTAATGCATTCTTCCTGTCGTAAAGTTTTGCCATTGCCACTTTAGAATAGGAATCGATAAAGTTTTCTGGTAAATCCTTCCTACGCCCTTGATTGTGTCCACGTAATACGTATCTTGGCATCCCAAGTATCCGGGATGTTTTAGTTTCTATCTCACCTTCAACTTGTTTTTCTAATTTTCTTTTTTCTAATACCTGCACTTGCGATTCGGTTAATACGGGAGAATTGCCTTGGGCCATGAACGCCTTTAAAGTCTGTCCAAAAACCTTTCAAGAAATCAGTTACAATCATTCAGTAAGTTTGTAATATAATATAGAAGTTCCCACAAATTACGTCCTTTTGATAGTTTATAAGATTTCGAGCATATTTTATAATTATTAAGTTCTCTTCGAGGTTCCTCTATTTTGAGGTTTTGGGACAGACTCTTAGTCTTTTGGAGAAGGTTTCCAAATCGTGACGAACCCATACGCTCCGAACAGTCGCAGATGCAACGTGATCCCTTGTTTCTTGAGTTCATTCGATGATCTCTGTTGACCATATGCGGGAAAGTTGATCGCCATCTTCTTTACCGCTTCTTCTTTTTCCGGTTCGATACGATTTTTAGGATTCGGTTTACGTCTGCTCAGATCTTGGAGAGCGAGTTCTCCTCTCTTCTCGTATAACTCTTGAAAACGATAGAAGCTATCTCTGGAATAGCCCATCACGTTACACGCCTTTGAGACGTTCCCCAAAGTCTCTGCTAACTTCAAAAGGCCCAGAACGCGTCCCTTAGGAAGCGTTCTGTTGAGTTTCTCCTTGTTTTATTTTAAGGAGTGTAAGATCAACTTCTAACTATTACAATTTAATCTGGCCTACGCCTGACTTTCGGCTTATCGCTTACGTTCCTTCCTCGCTCTTGTCCAGCACGTTGCTTTTGTTTTTAATAACTCTGGCGATTCTAATATACATTCTTTTTCTAAATCAACTTCAAAAAAACAGAGACTGCGTGTTTTACATCTTCTCTTCCGTCCCTTTGGAAAAGAGACGAAGGCTTTCCCTTCCAAGAGAGAACGTTTACGATCGACGGATCGAATCGAAACGAGAATAATTCTTCGTTGGAGATATATGCGGAGGGAATTTCTTCGTTCAAACTTCTGCGAAGATAAGGAACCTCGGGAAAGTTTCCGCGATCCGTGTAAAGAAGAGGAGTTTTCGCATAAACGGATTCACTCATGATTCCGTAGCCCGGTTTGGTGATCACGTAATCGCAAGCGGTTAAAAGATCCGGGTAGTGAACTCCAGAAAGTTGGATGATTCCATCTCTTTGTTTTTTAGGAATTTGTGTAAAATCGAAATCAGTTCCCGAAAGAACGATCGTATATTTTTCCGAATCAAAACACTCCCAGTGAAACCTGGAAGTTTCCACACCGTACGCGCCGAACGAAAACAGAAGATGAATTTTATCTTTGGGAAGTTGGAAGAATTCCTTTGCGGCCTCTTTATTCAAGTAGGGTCTTCTTCCTACAAGTCCGATTTGTTTATGATCCGCCAAGGAAGGCGCAGGACAGGCGAAAGGAAGAAGTAACCCGAACGTAGCATGATAGTATTCCTCGTATAGTATTTTTGCGGTTCGTTCAAAAATGGGGGATTCTTTTGCATAACCGGAGTAGATAAAATCCCAAGTGAAATTTCCTATAAATAACGAAGGAATTTTGATCTTATCCGCAACCATAAAGGGAAGAGAAGCCGAATCCGATATGATCAGTTTCGTCTCGAAATCAAGACAGGAATCGATTTCGGAAATTTGAATATACCGTTTTTTTAAATCGAATTCCTTGAGATTCTCTTCCGTAGCGGGAATATCGATGGAAAGGGAATCTTTCTGGATCATTCCCACGTCCACAACTTTTTTGCGGACGCGTAGACGTTCAAGATTTTTGGAATCCTCTTCTGAAAGAGAAAGTGTGGTTAAAAATTTTTCCCGAACGGTTACAAGATCAATTTCCAATTCTGAAAAACTACGAAGTAGGTAGAGGATGATTTCCATGGATCGGCTGATATGACCGAAGCCGTGACCGCTTACATAATATGTAATTTTCACGTTTGGGAACCCTGTCGAATCACTTCGTACATTAAGATTCCTGCAGACATTGCGAGATTAAGAGAATCCGCTTCCCCGAACATCGGAAGAGAAAGATATTCGTCGGAATAATTTCTTGCATAAGAAGAAAGTCCGTATTGTTCCGATCCAAAGACAAGGGCGATCTTTCCTTTGAGGTCCGCGTCAAAGTAAAGTTTTTTTGCCTCCGGTGTTACGGCTAATGTTCTATAATGATTTTTCTTCAAGATCTCGTAGATCGTTTCGATTTCTCCGAGATAAACATCCAGAGTGAACAAGGTTCCGGTGGAAGCGCGGATCACGTTCGGATTGAACAGATCCAGTTTCGGGTCGGCGACGATTACCGTATGGAATCCCGCGCCTTCCGCGGTTCGAAGGATCGTCCCGAGATTTCCCGGTTTTTCCACGCCTTCAATAACTAAAATAGGTTTCAATTTTTTGAATGTATCTGATTCTCTCTCGAAAAAATCCAGTCCTATCGGAAAAAAATGCGCGGTTGCGATAAGTCCGTCCGGTCTATCTCTATAGGAAATTTTTTCGAAGACCTTTTTCGGAACTTTGATGTTTTTGACTCCGATCGAACGGATGAGAGAAAATTCGTTTTCACCAAGGAAACATTCGGGAGAATAGAGTACGTTTTGAAATCGAACCTTACCTGATTTTTGCGCTCTGAGAATTTCACGATACCCTTCGATAAAAAAAAGCCCCGAAGTTTCCCTATGTTTTTTTTCTTTGAGATTGGAAATATGTTTCAGTTTCTCGTTTGAAAAACTTGTGATCTCTAAAAATGAAATATCTCCGTTCAAAGCGAAAGTCTCTCCGATACGTAAATACAATTCGAACCGGCGGGGTAAAGTCTTCCGTTTTCTTCCAGAATGGAAAGTTCCCCAAGATAAAAACGACCTTTGTTGTGGATTCTTCCCTCTAAAATTCTTTGAAGGGCCAATGGGCTAAAACCCGTAGAGTGACAAGTGAGAACGATAAAGTCTGGTTTATTTCCGCAGAGTTGCATAAGAAGGTCCATGAGTTCGGGAAGATCTTTTTCGATCTTAAAAACTTCCCCACTGGCTCCTCTTCCGAATGTGGGAGGATCCAAAATAAAACCGCGATAATCTTTGCCTCTTTTGATTTCCCGTTTTAAAAACTTCAGAACGTCTTCCACCATCCAACGGACCTTTTTGTCCGCGAGACCGGAAGCGCTTGCGTTGTCCCGCGCCCAGTCTACCATTCCTTTAGAAGAATCCAGATGGCACACCGAAGCTCCTCCGTCTAACACTGCCAAGGTGGAAATTCCCGAATACGCGAACAGGTTTAAAACTTCCTCTTCCTTTTTTAGTCCGGAGGAAAGCTGCTGGATTGTTCTCCAGTTTTCCAACTGCTCGGCAAAGATTCCGAGGTGTCCAAAGGGAGTGAATTTTAT
Organism: Leptospira mayottensis 200901116; assembly: GCF_000306675.2. Classification (NCBI taxonomy): domain Bacteria; kingdom Pseudomonadati; phylum Spirochaetota; class Leptospiria; order Leptospirales; family Leptospiraceae; genus Leptospira; species Leptospira mayottensis. Next base: position 2,896,607 of record NZ_CP024871.1, on the reverse strand, counting down.
TTTAATAGAATATTCTAAAATCTGAATGTAAAATTCTTCGTCTACTTTTTTGTGCCAATTCCAGGTTCCACCGCCCTTGTCCGAGCGAACATATTCTCCGTTGGCGTTTTTCCATAAATTCGGCTTTGTTTGGGGCCAGGCGGAAACGGGAGAAGGGCGAATGATCGTATAAGGACCGATTTGTTCGAGTTTTCGAAAGTCCCCGGAATCGAGTAGTTTATAAGAACCTGCTACGATTATCGCGTTGCGACTTTGAGAGGATCGTTCCGGTTTTTTAAGTGAATTTGTTTTCGATCGATGAGGTTCAATTTTTTTTGCAGTTTTCATAAATATGCACCTTAAAATAATTTCCTTCCGGAAAATTCTTTCTTATCGGATGATCCGCTTCCGGTTTTAAACTTGTAAACCGTTCAAATGTCCAGCCTTTTGCTTTTAGAATGTTCTGAGCGAGTGATTCCAATTCTTCCGACCGAATTCTTCCGGAACAAGAACAGAGAATGATCGTTCCCGATTCTTCCAAAGACGCAAGACAACTTCCGAACAGATAAGAGTAGGATCTGAATGCGTTTTTTCTCGATTTTGCGTCCGGCGTGAGATTGGGCGGATCGATTACGATTAGTCCAAATGTTTTGTTCCCCAGAATGTCTTCTAATTCTTGAAAAAGATTTTTCTGAACGAAACTATGTTTACAACGATTTGTATTCCTTTTTAAACTCAAAACTCTTTGAAAAGAATCTAGAGCCTGTTTTGAGCCGTCCACGGAGAGAACGGAAGTTGCTCCCGCAACTTCCATACAAATCGACGTGAGTCCAGTATGGGAAAAAAGATGAAGGCAGTTTTTATCTTTGCTGAGTTCTTTTTTTTCAAGGAGAAATCTGCGTAAATTTCTAAGGTCTAAAAAGACGCCTCCCTTTTGTCCCGGAAGTTCAACCGGAAATTGGATGCCGTAAAGTTGGATTGTTTCTCGAATTCGAAATGGTTCTTTTTCGAACTTATCTTTTCGTTTAACAGATTCCTGGTTGTCTTTTGTTGGGCCGGTTCTCATCTTGATCTGTTCGTACTTTCCTCTCCAAAGTCTCTCTTCGATCCGTTTTGTTATATTGGATAAATTCGATTTTAGTAATACAGAATTTTCTGATGTTGTCGGAAAGTCCGGTAAAGCCGGACTCCGTAAAAGTTCTGAAAAAACGGTTTTGGGATTTTGCGTCGAAGGGGCGAAATTTCGGGGAGAATTATACATTCCAGATTCCGAAGAGAGGGAAGTTGTCGATGTATCTCCGGAATTGTGTTTTCTAAAAACGAACTTGTCGTCTCCGATCTTTTCGGCGGGGTCGAATAAAATCCGTTTCGGTTGTGGTTCTCCTAATTTAGAATTTTTGCATATATCGTAGAGATTCCAAACGAGCCATCGTCCATACGCGAGTAAAGAGGATGAATAAATCCGAACGACCCAGGTTGAGTTTAATCGATCGATCGTAACTCCTGGAAAGAAGTCGTTCTCTCCGTGTAAAATTCTATATGCGTTAGTGGTTTTTCTAAGTTCGTTTCTTTTTTGTAAGGCGTAGATTAAACTTTCTCGAACCTTTTCCTTGGAAAAGGAGGGTGAAAATTGTATCACCCGAATTGCCACGAGACCTATGTCCGAATAAATTCCGGTTGCTAATGGTAAATTTTCCGTGGAAAAAAGGCTCAACCATTGTCCGTTGACAAAGGGGGAGACTGCCGAAGAAAGATTTCCACTGAAGATCCAGGGATGTTTGCGTTGGATGGAAAGTTCGCTCTTCCGATTCAGCTGATATCTACGGAACCGGAAGTTTGCCATAGGAAGGTTCAGGCTTTTTTCTTGGCCTCTTTGTAGGAAGTTTCGGTGGCACCTGTGTAGATCTGTCTTGGACGACCGATTTTCATATCGGTCGATTCGATCATTTCCTTCCACTGAGCGATCCAACCGGGAAGACGGCCCATAGCGAACATCACCGTGAACATGTTCACAGGGATTCCAAGTGCGCGATAGATGATTCCGGAATAGAAGTCGACGTTTGGATAGAGTTTCCTTTCCACAAAGTAAGGATCGTGAAGGGCGGTTTCTTCGAGTTCTTTAGCAATATCTAATAAAGAATCCTGAACCCCGAGTCTTTTCAATACGGAATCACAAGCCTTTTTGATGATCTTTGCCCTTGGATCAAAATTCTTATAAACCCTGTGACCAAATCCAGAAAGACGGAACGAATCGTTCTTATCTTTTGCTTTTTCTACGATCTTTTTAACCGGTAGACCACTTGCTTGAATCTCTTGAAGCATTTCCAACACTTCCTGGTTTGCTCCACCGTGTCTTGGTCCCCAAAGAGCGCAGATTCCAGCAGAAATTGCGCCGTAAAGATTCGCGAGCGAAGAACCTACGAGACGAACCGTGGAAGTGGAACAGTTTTGTTCGTGATCGGCGTGGAGGATCAATAATAAGTTGAGCGCCTTTACGATTTCTGGATCGATTTTGTAGTCTTCGCTAGGAACGGAGAACATCATGTTCATAAAGTTTGCACAATAGTCGAGACTGTTCAGAGGATGGATTGTAGGTTGTCCGATAGATTTTTTATACGCGAATGCGGCGATCGTCGGGAATTTTGCGAGAAGACGGATCATGGAGATGTGTCTGTGTTCTGCGTTTTCGGGATCGTAAGAATCCTGATAGTAAGTGGAAAGAGATCCGATCATAGAGGACATGATCGCCATTGGATGGCCGTCTTTCGGGAATCCGTTGTAGAGACGTTTTAGATCCTCGTGAATGAGAGTGTGCATCGTAAGTTCGTCGTTCCAACGTTTGAGTTCTGTGTCCGATGGAAGTTTTCCGTAAATCAGTAAATAGGCGACTTCGGTAAATGTGGAACTTTCCGCAAGCTGTTCGATTGGAATTCCTCTGTATCTTAATATGCCGAGTTCTCCGTCGAGAAAAGTTACCGAGCTAGTACAAGCTCCCGTGTTTAGATATCCGTTATCCAGGGTTACATATCCGGTCTGTTGACGAAGTTTTGAAATATCGATTGCTTTTTCGTTTTCGGTACCTACGATGATCGGGAGTTCGTATTCCTTCCCGTCGATTTTCAGAATTGCTACCTCTGCCATGTTTTTCTCCTAAAGAATTGTTCGTTGTTTTTACCAAGTTATCAATCGTTCAAAAATTGCGTTCTAAATCGTTTCAGATTCCTATCCTATTCCTTCCGTTAGATAGACAATCTAAAAAATCAGAATGACCCAAGAACTTGACTGAAGATTTTATTTTCATTTTAGAGTTTCTTTACGCTATACAAACGAATAGCTTTTTGGTCGTAAAGAATCTGATAGAATATAAAATCGGAATTTGTCTAGGTTATTTGAAACTGACGGATACAAATTCTTCTTTTTTGCAAACAAAGGACCCACACATATTCCAAGTTTACAAAGGGGAAAGAGTTGCAGAATTTTGGATTTAGCCTGAAATACAGTTAGATGAAAACTACGGTTTTTGTTCTCAAAGAGCTTACGCTGGATTCAAGTAGGAATAAAAAAGAATCAAGTGTTCAATACAAGAAAATGGAATGACTTTTTCAATCCGTAATACGAATGCCCAGGAAGTTTGGTTTGATCGGATAGTCTTTGGGTTACTCTCTGGTGGAAGAAAACGTTCCGTACTTATTTTCCTCGACTGCTTCGTTTTACTGCGGAACAAAGATCGAAAGTTCATCGTTCGATGAGACCTCAGCGTAAGCGGACTGCTTTTGAGAATCAGAGAGACCAAATCAAAAAAACTTCGCGTTAGAGGTTTTTATATCTTCTCAAATTCTGATAGTTATAATAGTTCGAGCTAACAATTCTGCAGTAATCTCTTGGTTCTTTAATCGGGAGTTCTTCCAAGAAATGATTAAAGTCTCCGCGGTAATGGTTTCGTTTCCATTTCCGTAGATTTCCCGGCCCGCCGTTATAAGCGATCGAAGCCCATTGAAGACTGTTTCCGTTGGAGACGACTAGATAGCGTAAAAATCTCGCGCCCATTTCGATGGAAACTTCCGGATCAAAAAGAGAATAGGAATCGAGATTCATTCTTTTAGCGATTTCTTTTCCAGTCGGGCCCATGATCTGCATTAGTCCTCGCGCATTTGAAATCGAAGTTGCATTCTCCTTAAAAAAAGATTCCTGACGCATGATCGCGTAAACGATGTCTTCTTCGATTCCGACGTTTTGGGAAACGGAAGTCACGAGTCCTCTGTGCGGTCTCGGGTAAATTCTTGCGGCGAGTTTGGATGGAAGAAGGATAACATCGTCGCTGAGTTTTTCTTTTTTCATCAGGGATCTTGTGTAAAAGACGGTCAAGTAAGGAGTTCCGGTTTGTTCTCCGAGAGCCGCGAGAATTTCTTCCTTTTCGCTTTCTCCGATTCCTTGTTGGACTTTGTACCTTTGAACTAAGAAAAGCGCGTGAGCCATTTCTCCGACTTCCAGATATTCCTTTGCCGATCGCAGAGTGGCGCTTTCTCGAATTTTGGAATGAGCACCGTCGATTCTCACGTTCAATTGAAATGCCGCAGCTTGAGTTGCAAAGTCCAAATCCTTACCCAAGATTTTTCCTGAAAGTTCTGGAATTCCCGCAGTTAAAGAAAGATACTCGAAGAGGCTGTCTTTGTTCCAAGTAGGATTGGAAGGAAGTGGAAAAGAGGAAATTTCCTCCTGAAATTCCTCTCGGATAACGCGAGTGTAATACGAGCCCGGGATATGTCTGTAATAGGACTTAAGCCAGGAATTTAGTTCTTCGGTTCTTCCATTTTGTTTTAGAAAACGAAGATACCAATATACGAGTCTTCCTTTGACAGGAAGATCCGGAATTTTACGGAGAGCGTCTTTCCAGTAAGCGTCTCCCAAAAAATGTTTGTGGCTTCCTGTCAGAAGATCTATAAGTTCATCTTGTCGAATTAAATTTGTGGGACTTTTTTCGAGAGAATCTATTAGATTTCTGAAATATAAATTCTTGTTTCCCTGTTTTTTATAAGCGCTGGCGTAACTATAAAGAACCTCTTCGTTTTTTTCTGGACTCACTTCGTTTAACAAATTCAAGGCCTTACTGGAAAGATTCTGGTTTGTGAGTTCTCTCGATATCGCGGCCGTAAAATCCGGATTGGACCTTGCGAGGTTCACATTTCTTTTAAAGAGGTTTGGGAGAGCTTCCGGTTCAAAAGTTATAAGGGCTCTTGCGGTGTTACGAAACGCTTCTCCTTTAGAAAAGGAAACTCTTTTGAGATCTTTCGATAAGACCAGATGTTTCCTTTCGGAAGAATCCAAATGCGGAAGAAGCAAGGCCGCGCGTTCGGGAGTCAAGGAAGTGTAAAAGGAGTTTCCTTTCCAAATTTTAAGATCTGTCTGGATAAATTTTTTGACGGAAGAAAAAACGGAAGAATCTTCCAGAATCGAATAGAAGATGGTTTCGGCTTTTTCTGTGTCCCCGGATTTATAAAGAGATTTCGCATAACGATATAAGATCATCGGGGAAAAAATTTCCGACTGTTCCCGGTCGGAAAAACTTTTAAAAAATTCCAAACATTCCCGGATCATCCCCGCTTCGTAATAGATTCTGAAAATTTCGGAGATCGCGTTTTGACTTAGTGGATCGTTTTCTCTGGGAAATTTTTTTAAAAGACCGATTAATTCCTCCCTTCCTAAAATTTTTCTGCGTGAACTTTCCTCATAGAGTTTCCAGAGAGACAGTTTTGTAATAACCGAAGTCGAGGGCAGTGGGGAATGGAGAATCTCTAGAAGATCTTGTCTTCCGGGTGTGAACACAATTTTTCCTTTAAGAAGAGAAACCAGGTAAGCGAATTTTTTATCCCGGTTTCCATTCGGGTGTTCTTCGTGGTATCGGACTAACGCGTAGGCTTCGGATTCTGTTCCCGGGTGTCTTTCTTGAAAAATGCGGTGGATTTTTTGAAGACTGTAAGATTTGATCAGATATTTGAGATCATCGTTTGCGTAAAGGTTGCCGAAAATGAATAAGAGTAGGCTGGTTAGGGCGAATTTTTTCATTCGTATTCTTTACTTACCTTTTCGGCCTAAGGATTCAATCGCAAAAAGGAAATTCCCATGCAAATCCTGGAAAAAGAAAAAACGGACCATCTCTGGCCGGAAATCACATTGTCTTCTTATTCGGAGCAGTTTCTTATCAAGAAAAAAAAGTCAAAGAGTCCGATTTCCCGTAATTCAGAAATCATCAGACTCAAATCCAAAATTTTGGAATATTTTTCCGGAGCCTTAAACAGGATCCATTCTCCTTTCTACAACCTGAGAATCGACTTATTCGGCGAGTTTCGTTTTCAAACCGACGTTACCTCTCCTTTCGAAGAAGAAGGTCTTTCTGAGCGAGAGAAAAATCTTCTCAAGATTTTTTTCGAAGAACTTTTGGACAAGGCCCTTGAGGAACACCAGGCCGATCCCGAGGTCTTTCAAATTTTAGAATCCTTTCTATTACACGAACAAAAACTGGACGAATACCTGGAATTAATCGGTGTCTATGACGAGGATCTTCCGTTTATCGCGGAAGCGAAACAATTCTTAGCGCTTATGGGAAAAATTGAATATTCAACTTCTTTAAAGGACAAGGAAGTTTCCCGTTTTCAGAAATATGGAGCCCTTTGGAAATTTGGAGGCCTCCAGCTTGAAGATAGGGAAATGATCTACGATCTTGTCGTCACAGGTGAAGAGCCTGGTTTATTAGGACTTGCGTGGCTCCTTTTCAAACACGAGACCGTCGGTTTTCGAACCGTATTTCCGATCGAGAGAAGGATTCTTACTCTGATCGAAACGTTTAGTTCCGAAGAAAAGGAATCTTTTTTCAAAGCTTATTCTTCCCGTCACGGTTATCTGGAGAATTATTTTGTTTTGAGGAGAATTCATCCGATAGAATACAGAAAAGCCTGGCTCGAAGGGGAAAAAAGAAAAAACGGTAGATCGGTTTTATTGGGCTCTTTACAGGATAAGATTTTAGAAAGTCAAGACGAATCCCTAGAGAAACGTTATGCGATTTTGAAGCAAAATCATCTCGTTTATACTTTGAGTCCTTTCGAACTTTTGATCCTTTTGAATTCCACCGAATCCTCGAACGTTCAAAAAGAAATCGGAGGTGTGGAGAAAAGGCTTCCGGATTCTTATTTAACGAGAAGGGCCAAGGCAGTTCTTTATTTTTTCAAAAAGAACTTTGAGGAATTTTTGAAGTCTCTTGAACATTGTGGCCGTTTCCGATTTTCTCCGGAGATGCTTTATCTTCAAGGTTCGGCTCTTGTCGAAATCGGTAGAACCAGCGAAGGGATTGGACTTTTAGAAAGTCTTTTGATGAAGTTTCCCGATGCCGATTATCTCCGTTTGGTTTTAGAGCGTTATAAGAAGAATTGAAATTTAACGCACTTATTTTGTCCGATTTTTGATTTTTATTACTTGGACGCATGAAAAAGAATACTGTAATAAGTTCGTTTCAACAGTTGGAATTCTTCTTCAAAAAAGCCGACAATTCCGGATTTGGCGTGATTTTATGAGGACTTTTATATCTTTGCAAAAGTCGGGTGTTAATTTTTAGTACCATTTTCATGCGTCCAAGTAGTAAGTCTGAGATTTTGCGAAAGTGTTTTTGTTATTCTTATAGTTGAGGTACGAACGATCGAATAGATCAAAACCTTCGATAGAACTTTCCCTTTTTCTAGGGAGTCACCCCAAGCGTTTCTTTAAAGTTCGACGATCGAAAACGGCTCTCCGATTCATAAGCAGTAGCAAGATTCTTTTGCTCCGAAAATAAGTTTATGGTAAGAATGGATTGGGAGATTGTAGAAAGTTTTGACCGACCTTTTCATGTTGTTTTAAACTATAGATGATGGATGTCTATATGAACCAAATAACTCGCCGATATATTTTTGGAATGTAAATTCTTAATGATTACTTTTGTGTTCCTTAATCTTGGCAAGAGTTGGATGATTGACGCATGAAGATAATACCCAAAATTAACGGTCGATTTTGTGAAGGTGTAAAAGTTTTCAAAAATTATATCTAACACGGAATTTATGGTTTTTTTGAGGAGATCCCCGTCTTCTAACTTTTTGAAACAAGCTTATCATAGTACTATTTTTATACGCCCGAGTAACAAAAGTTCAAGAGTTTACGGCTAAAGTTTAGAAATGATGAATACATTTTCACAAAAAGAGTAAATTTATATACAATGAGAAAAATCATACCGTTTTTAATTTTGTCTTGTTCGTTGTTGTTTGCAAAGGACTTAAAGATCGAAACGTCGCCCGCACAAAAAAAATCAAATCCCTCCGTTTCGGAAATTATAATTCGATTGAAATCGATGGAAGGAAATTTAAAAAAATTGAATTCGCGTCAAATCGGAGATTTGGATCGTTTGAAAGAATCTTTAGCAGGTAAGAATGAAAAAGCAGCTAGGGAATATATAAAGTATCATGCCGACGATTTTTATTATTACGAACCTGCCGCGCAGTTTGTTTATAAACAATTTAACGCGAATATGAGTTTGTTTCATAGAGGTGCTCGAAAAAAAGAAGTTTTAGGATTTTTAAAAACCGTTTATAAATGGTATCGATTGGACGAAGAATTTTCGTACGATCCAGAGAAGGATCCAAAGTCGATTCCAATGCATCTAAAAACACGGTTTACGAAAAATATTTCTATACTGAATATATAAAGTATTTATATTATAAAACACATTGTAAAACATCAGTTTTCGAGGCAGTATCTGAAGAGGGCTGCGGACCTTGGATGGAATATGAAGAGGAACTAACCGTATGTTGAAAAAATATAAAGTCAAAGACGTTTTGCCCTTGGAAACAAACTGTCAATGTTATGGTTGTTAAAAAAACAAATCTGTAGAAGCCCCTATATTTTTTAAATGTAAGAACATATATGAGCGTATTTTATAAAATTCCGTTTGTAAATGAACTGAAGTGTTTATCGGTAGGTGTCTATAGAATTTCTTGACAGCCTGAAAGAATCAACTTAATTCTATTATGAATTTTAACAAATTTTAGGGAAAGTGATAAAACTCTGAATGAAAAAAAGAGGATGCGAAGTAGAATTTTAGGATAGGAAATTTACACTATACGAGCGGTTTACAATTTGCAATGACTCACGAAGACAATAGCGATGACATTCAAAGTTTATTATGTTGCTTCAGAGGAATCGTACATAAAAAGAGTAGAATTTAACGAATATGGAGATAGTAAATCGCAGAACTTCGTAGAATAACACAGTTGGATATAGGGACAAAATCAAAATGGCAATCAGTCACGAACAAATTCTTGAATTGCAGAAATACCAGAAGATGATCCTCCAATTGGAAAAAATCGCAAAAGGATCTCAAAACGACGAACAACGATATCGAGTTTCTAGGGAACTGGAAAAATACAAAACGAAGATGAAGGATATTTCTCCCGAAGGAATTCCGGACAATCTCGACATGACCGCGGAACAGATCAAACGATACAAAGAGAACCCAAATGAGGCAGGAAGGGTTCTGGCAAAATATCCGGTCATGAAAATTTCTCCGAACTCGAACGATCCCGAGGTCAATCAGATTGGAACTTGGATCAATATAATGGATCGGGAATATCTGCCCGTATTAAACGAAACTCACGTCCGTTTCGATTTTTCACATACGAACGAAAAAGACGGGGTCGTAAAATATATGGAGAACATTCGAAGGAACATCAAGGTTCTCACCGAAACTATAGAAGAATTTCACGCCGCGGAAAAGCAGGAATTCAGAGAACAGCTGAGTAGGATGAAAAATAAACAGACTAGGATCTTCATTGCGGAAGCCTTTGAAATGTTTCAAAAATTCAACGAATTTTTAAACAAGGTAATCAAAGAGGCCAAGGAAGTGGGAGGTGTTATTATGAACTTGGAAGATTCGATCCGGTTCAACCCGAGATTCGAAAGAGCCACCGAACTGGAGGGAAAGAGTATTATGGATGCTCTTAAGGAATTCCAGGAATTTACTTCCGAGGTTTTAGGTCGAATCAACGTTCCCAATATCCGTTGATTCCTGTTCTCTTTGTCAATTTTCAAAATGAAGCCTTGAAAAATCCTTTTCCGATTGATGGGATCTGCATATTTAGTGATTTTAACTCCCTCCGAAAAGGACACATAGGCGCATGGCACTCGTTAAAAATTCATCCGAAGTTACGAACTCCACTATCGGAGAAAATTCCTACTTCAGTGGCAAATTCTTTATCAATGGATCTCTTAAGATTGACGGAAAATTCGAAGGTAAATCCTTACAGGCTGAACAACTTTATATCGGCGTTACAGGTAAAGTAAAAACTAATATCACCGCAGCCAGTGTTATCATCGAAGGAATTGTAATTGGAAACATCACCGCAAGAAACAGGGTAATGCTCCTTCCTACTTCTAAAATTCTTGGAGATATCCGCACACCGGAATTGATCATCCAAAACGGAGTGATCCTTGAGGGACGTTGTATGATTTCGAATGACCTCAAACATTCCGCGAAAGACCTAATTGACCTCGAATATTCCAAAGATTCTCTCAGTGTCGAAAAGATCTTCGGAAAACAATCCGGAGCGAGAGAATAATTCGAAAGGTTTTCCTTTCGGAAAAAAATTTCCGGAATGAAAACCGACTTCTCAAAACAGTGAAGCGGATCTTGATTACAGAAGGCGATCCTTGTGGAATCGGTCCGGAAATTTTCATTCGTTCCCTTTCTATTTTAAGAAAAATCTCCAAAACAAGACCGATCGTTTACTTTCATTCGGGTAAGTTTCCACTTCCGAAAGAATTCGTTTCAATTTCTTCTTCCTCCGAAATCCTGAAAAAAGGTTTGTTTGCGATTGTCCACGATTCTCTTTCCAAAAAAGAAATCTCTTCTTTGAAATCAGGTAGACCTTCTGCTTTGTCGGGAAAATCTGCGTTAGCGGCTCTTTTACTCTCAATAGAGTTTCAAAAAGAAGGCGGAGGAGATTTGATTACTCTTCCTCTCAGCAAAGAATGGGTGATTGCGTCTGGTGTTTCCATGTTTCGAGGTCATACCGAATTTTTAGCGGAGGCGTATCGGACAAAAACGTTTATGCTTATGTCCGGAAACGATCTTCAGGTACTTCCTCTCACGACTCATATCCCTCTTGTAAAGGTTCCCGAGTTTTTGAAAGAGATCGATCTGAAATCGCTTGCGAATTCTATTCTTTCCTGCGAGAAGATCAATCTCCAAAAACCGATCGCATTTCTCGGCTTGAACCCGCATGCGGGAGAAGGGGGTAAGGTCGGTAAAGAAGAGGAAGAAATTCTAGTGCCGATGATTCGATCCTTAAAAAGACAAGGTTTGAAAGTGGAGGGACCTCTTTCCGCCGATTCCGTATTTGGCGAGTCCGCACGAAAAAAATTCGGTTTGCATCTTGCTTGTTATCACGATCAGGGTTTGATTCCTTTCAAAATGTGGGAAGGAAAGAAGGGCGTGAATCTAACCTTGGGTCTCCCGTTTACCCGAGTTTCACCGGATCACGGAACGGCATTTGACATTGCCGGGAAAGGGCTTGCAGATTCGACGAGCTTTGTAGAATGTCTGAACCGGATTTTACAATATTCATGAGTTGTATTACAATCGAGGTTTTATGCCGGGACTTTTAGAACAAATTGTATTTCCGATTTTTCTTTTTTGGTTCTGCGGATTGACTCTGCTTTTGTTTCGTTCCGATTTCGAGTTCGTTTGGAAAATCATTTTTGTTTTCGTTTTTGTCTTTTATTTCTTTCAATATTTTCCTGAGTTAAAAACGAGTTATGAACGTTTGACCGTGGGTTATCCTGTGGAAATTATTTCTTGGATTTATGGAATCGGAAAAGGTTTCTATTTCTTTCTGTTGTTTCTTTGGCCCACCGCTTTATTTCGAATCTTTTATTCTGCTTCTCCCCATGCAGGTAAATCCCTTGTAAAGGCTCTTGTGAGTGCAACTTTGATTTACTGGTGCGGTTTTATTCTATACAATAATTTTTCTTTGGAAATAGACGGCTTTTTAAATACGACCTTTCTCAAGTTCTTGAATTTTTCCGTGAAGTAAATCCCGTCTAAAGTGTAGAATGAATCCACTCTATTTACAATCTTTTGGAGAATCCGAAGATGCTAAAAAGCATTTTTTGACCGCTTACGAATATCAAACCAAGGGAAATCTCAAACTGGCTTCCAAACACTATAGAATGTCCATCGCGGCAAAACCGACAGCAGAAGCCTGGACGTTTTTGGGCTGGTCTTATTCTCTTGCCGGTAAATTGGATCGTGCGATTGAATTCTGTAAAATCGCGATCGAAACGGATCCTACATTAGGAAACCCTTATAATGATATCGGGGTTTATCTGCTTCAGCAAAAACGTTTTGAGGAGGCGCTTCCTTGGTTTGAAAAGGCAAAGTTTGCTCCTCGTTATGAGGTTCCCGTGTATCCGTATTTCAACGCAGGTTCTTGTTTGGAAATTTTAGGTCATATTGAACTCGCTCGTTTAGAATACGAAAAAGCCATTCAAATTCAGCCGAATTATCCTCCAGCAAACCTTGCTCTGAAACGGATTTACATCCGTTACAATTGACAAGATAGTAGTTCCCGTAGATTACTCCTCTTCCCAAAGAATTAGGGGTAAATTATGAAAGCTGATTCTTAAGGTTTTGAGACGGCTCTAAATATTTATATGAGTTTCCACATTTAGAATAAAATCGAATTTCCCGAGCCGTTACGCACATCCTGTTCTACTTAAGCTCCTACGGCGTCTCAAACTTTTCGTGTAGTTCGGTCATACTATCCACTAATTGTACCTACCGGGACTCGAACCCGGACCCCAGGCTCCGGAGGCCTGTACTCTATCCGTTGAGCTATAGGTACGTTTATAAGTGAGTCTTTTGAAAATGTTTGGGCTGTCAAATGTAAATCCTGAAGAGGGCTTAGTAAAGGAAAATCCTTGAAAAATGAATCGTATAAGAAATCGTTTTCCTAAAAATTAAAATAGAGGTAAAGATGAAGGTTTCGTTTCTGAATTCATGGAAAGGACTTTTTTTTCGGAGGGTCGTTTTCATTTTTGTATTGGTTGGGGCGTGTGGAGTTTTTACGCCGATTTTTTCAGTTAGTGAAGAGGAAGAAGCGAGGCTTTTGGAAAAAGCTCTCGTAGAAAGTGCGGTGACTCCAGGGCAAAAACAAGCGATCGCAAATTATCTCAAAGCGACTGCGGTTGCCAAAAGAGCAAGAGCAAATGAACTCAGAGAGTTGGCGAAACTTTCCAGAGGAGAGAAATTTCTTCAAGCCAGGGTTCGCAAAGAGAAACTTTTTAAAATGGCGGATTCTCTGGATCGCCAAGCGGATCGTCATGAAACAACTCTCAAAGAATTTCAAATCGAAAGCCATTGATATTATATATCAAATAAAAACGGATCTGAGAATCCTAAACGGGCTTATAGAAGAAAACGAGCCAGTCACGAGGAATTAAAAGTTTAGAAAAATTGGATCGGTCGAAATCATCTCATCTAAAAGTCCGATAATTAAATGATGGAAAAGTTGTTAAACATCGTATTCTTGTTTAAATAATTCAGGAAATTTTTCTTGGATTCTTTTTAGGAGTTTATTTTTATCAATAAGTTTATGATTAGGTGATATGCTCCATCTTTCAAGTTTTCTTGATATTGATTCTGGTTCTGGTAAATTTTGATAATCGTTTAAAAATTCAATCTTTGGTGATTTAAATTCAATTTTATGAGGTCATTTATAATTGATTGCTATTAAGAAGTTCTTAATATTAGATATCAATAAAGATAAAATTTGAATTTCACTTAGAGCCTGTCTTAAAAACCTTAAAAGAAATCAGTTACAATGATTCAGTACGTTCGTAATAAAATATGGAAGTTTCCATATGAACTCTTTGCATTTTATTGATTCCTACTTGGAAATTGTGTTCGCCAAACGACGATTCTGCGTTAAAATTGAATTCTTTAGGATTTTATAGTGGGCTTCTATTAACATTTCTTGAAAAAATTTCCAGACATTCCTGAACAATCTCGTCCGGGCCTTTTTTGCCGTCGATTCGGATCGTTTCTTTTGGGAGAATCCTATCATAGGCGGAACGAATTTTTTCAAGTTGAACTAACGTTTCGAATCTTTCTTTATTCTCTTTTCTTCGACTTAGTCTTTCGAGTGCGATTGCGGGATTAAGATCCAAATAAAATAGAAGATCCGGAATCCTAAAGTTCCTCTTCAAATTTTTTTCGATAATTATTTCGGGAAGAAGATCCTCGCCGCTCTGATAAGCGGCTGTGGAATACATATAACGATCCAGTAAAACGTTTTTTCCGGATTCTAAAGAGGGAAGGATGTTTTGTCTTAAAGATTCTTCTCTGTCGTTTAAAAAGGCATCGATTTGTTCTTTTCTTCCAAGCTCGATTTCCCCTCTTAAGAATTTTCGAAGATACTTTCCAGTTTCAAAGTTTGTGGGTTCGGTAAAGTTTACGGAAGGAATTCCTTGTTCGGTAAGTCTTTCGGTTAAGGATTTGCAAAGAGTCGATTTACCGCTTCCATCGATTCCTTCAAAAACTGCAAAGATTGGTTTTTCGATCTTCATTTTTATGGTTCCGATTCAATTCTTGACAAAGAGGGATTTATACGAAATCATTTCTATCTACATGGATTCTTTTGGAAATAGAGAATCCAATGAAAATTCCGTTATGGGCCCATATTTTTCGATTTTGAAGTTTTTCGGAGTGATTTTTTATTTCGGGTTATTTTATTTCTCCTGTTTTTCTCCGATTGCACAAACAAAAGAGACGGAGCCGGAAATCGATAAGCAGCAGACTTTTTCCGGAGAATCCCTTCACTCCGATCATTCTCCTCTTTTGCGCTATCCCAAAAATAAAGTTCGAGTACATCATATTTTTGAAGAAGTCTATCCGAGTTCTTCAGCGAGTTCGGTTTCGATTCTCGCCGAAAAAACGACTAAATCTCGGTTTCTTCATTCTAAGGGCGGGCATTTTTTGGAAAAAGTTTTGATTACCCTCGGCTATGGAATCGTTCTGAATCCGCAGGGTTACATTCTTACGAACGCTCATGTGATCGGGACTTACGATCATCTTTGGGTGAAGTCAAAATCAGGTAAATCCTACGAAGCGGTCATCATCGGTCAGGATAAGAAAATCGATTTAGCGATTTTGCAAGTCACTCCGGATGAGGATATCGTTCCCGTGGAAAAGTTAGATTATTATACTCTTCAAAGGGGAGAGGCGGCGATTCGAAAATATATCAATGCAAAAATTCAGATCAAAAAGAATCGGGAATCCAATCAGCCAAAATCCAAAAATCGGACTTCCGACTTGTAAATCTTCTCGATTTGTCGATTGAAAACGGAAACTCTTTTCTTGGTGGCTCGGTCTAAAAAATGAAAACGGAAGGATTCTCCTTTCCGTTTAAATCCAACTCATTTAATCGAATGTGTGTTCTCTAAGGACTGGCTTCCAAATCTAACTTGACAGTCATAGAAGCGAGCCGATTCTTTTAGATACCAAATGGAAATTCATTTTCAGAGGGATAGAATTCAATGAAAAACATGGAAAAACTGAAGTATGTTGCGATCGTAAGCATTTCACTTCTGCTCGGAGCGTTCTTATCTCCTGTCATGTTTTGTGGAACTGGTCAAAGCAGTCCTCTTTTTTTAAACGCTAAAGGTGATAAGGAGCCTAGTCCGGCGACTCGTCAGGCGATCACGATTCAACAAGCCTTTGAGGAAGTTTATCAAACCGCTTCTCCAAGTGTAGTTTCCATCGCTACGGAAAAAATTCAAAACGTTCCTGTTCATTCCGGGCCTTTCGGAGATCCTTTCTTCGATCAATTCTTCGGCAGAGGTCAAGGCGGAAGCGGAAGAGTGATGAAACAAAAACAAACCGGGCTTGGTTCGGGGATTATTCTCAATACTCAGGGATATATTTTAACCAACGAACATGTGGTTCGCTCCATGGATAAGCTTACCGTTCGTTTAAAAACGGGTAAGACATTTAACGCAGAACTCGTCGGCTCTGATCCTGTGATTGATTTGGCTCTTTTAAAAATCAAGCCGGACGGTGAAATTGTTCCGATCGAACTTGGAGATTCTTCCGCGGTAAAAGTTGGGGACTGGGCAATTGCAATCGGGGCCCCTTTAGGTTACGAACAGTCTCTGACCGCAGGTATTGTCAGTGCGGTCGGTAGAGCCGGAATCGATAACAGCGGAGTTCATTATCTTCAAACGGACGCTTCCATCAACCAAGGAAATTCCGGAGGCCCGCTTCTTGATATCAATGGTCGTGTGATCGGCATCAATCGTATGATCGCTTCGCAGAGCGGAGGTTCGGTGGGAATCGGATTTGCGATTCCGATTAACGAAGCGAAGGCGATTATGGAAGAGTTAAAAACCACCGGTAAGGTAAAACGTCCCGCACAGGCTTGGCTTGGAGTCGGAGTGGATTATCTTCACGAGGAAGATGCGAAGAAGTTGAATATTTCGGGCGGTGCGGTTGTCGTTCAGATCATGAATGATTCTCCTGCGGATCGCGCTGGAATTCAGCTGATGGACGTAATTACTGAAATTTCCGGAACTAAAATCAATTCTCCGGAGGAAGTGGTCAGCACGGTTAAGAAGAGTAAGGTAGGTGATCGTATCACCGTTACAGTTATGCGTCAGGGAAACATTTCTAGAATTTCGATCCAACTTAAGGAAAGACCGAACTGATTGGCAAAATCCCATACGCTTAATCCTGAGGAAGAATTTGAAGAAGAGTCGGGCCTACGTCCTTCTCTTCTTTCCGAATTTATAGGTCAGAAGGAGGTTCTCGATAATCTTACAGTTTATGTTCGAGCCGCTAAAAATCGAAAGCGCGCGCTTGATCACGTTTTGATTTCCGGTCCTCCCGGTCTCGGTAAAACGACTCTTGCCGGAATTGTTTCCAACGAACTTGGGACCAGGCTTACCATCACCTCTGCTCCCGTGATTACCAAAGGCGCTGATCTTGCCCGTCTTCTTACAAGCATGGGAGAAAATGAAATTCTATTTATAGATGAGATCCATACTCTTCATAAAAAACTCGAAGAGATTCTTTATCCGGCGATGGAGAATTATATGATCGATCTAGTGATTGGAGAAGGGGTGACCGCTCAAATGGTTCAAATTCCTCTCAAGCCGTTCACCTTAGTCGGAGCAACTACCAGAAGCGGACTGATCAGCGAACCTCTCAAAAGCCGTTTCGGAATTCAATTGAGGTTAGATTATTACAACGATGAAGAGATGAAGGAAATCGTTTTGCGTTCTTCTCGAATTTTGGGAGTTAAGATCGAAGACGATGCTGCTTTGGAAATAGGAAAACGTTCTCGTAAAACCCCCCGAATCGCAAATCATCTTTTAAAAAGAATTCGGGACTTTAGCGAAGTAGAGGGTAATCTTTCCGTGAAAAAAAATCTTTGTCTCAAGGCATTCGAAAAGATGGGGATTGACGACTTGGGATTGGACGGTATGGATCGACAGATACTAGGTTGTATGATTGATCGTTATAAGGGAGGTCCTGTCGGTTTAAAAGCGATTGCTGTTGTAGTCGGAGAAGAAGAAAAGACTATCGAAGATACTTACGAATCATTTATGGTTCGGATCGGACTCATCAATCGAACTCCCGCCGGTAGGGTGGCGACCGAAAAGGCCTATCGACAATTGAAACGAATGCAAGATTTTTCCGAAAACCATGGACAAGATCCGACTTTATTCTGAATACTCCGGAATTCCCGAAGATGAACAAAGGTTGATCTATGCCTCCTTTCTAGTTCTTGTACTCGCGTCTTTTTTTACCGCGCATTTGCTTACACGTAACATGCTCTGGAAAATTCTCGGAAGCGAGCCCATGGTCAAGATGGAAAGCAATGAAGAAAAAGAGAAAATTTACGAAGTTCTTCTTGAACAAGATTTCGTGGACAAAAACATAAAAGACGAATATAAGGCCCTTTCTAACGTGGACGCTGCCGGAGCCGGTGGAATCACTAAAAAGGAAGGGTTTCATTCCGCGAGCCCCTTTCGTGAGTTTATCATGGGTAGTATGGCGAGAAGACCTTCCGAAGCGCAGAAACAGGAAGCTAAAGAAAAGAACGACGAGAAGGTTTTCGAAGTAGGAATTTACAAGATCGATCCAGTACAAACCACTACTACGGAAGAAACCAAACAAAGTTCTCAGACCTACGGAAGAATGACGAAGATTCCGTTTAACTATCGATTCGAACAAGACTTTCTTTTTCGTTGGGATGGAAATCAAGCCCTTTCGATTCCTAGAAAAAAACTCGCGGGTTACGAATACTTCAAACGGATGTTGAAACAAATCGAAGGCAGTTTTGCTCCTCCTGGCGGAGGCAATTATGCGTATCGAGATATGGCGGGAACCGTGGTTCGAGAGGGAATTCTCCCTGGACAGGTCAAAGTCCTTTTTATGCTAAGTGAAAGTGGTCAGGTTCTAGATACAAGGCTCGTTTCGAGCCAGGGACAAGATGTGGTCAGTCAGGCTTGCGTCGATTCCATTCAAGGACAAAATTTCGGGAAGGTTCCTGATGAAGTCAAAGCACAGGGAATGATTTTCGGAATTAACTTTATCTTTCCGATGATGCGGACTCGCTGATTTTTTTGGTGAAAACCGGTTGACTTTAAGATCTTCGGGGCTACTTTACTGAGGTACGAAAGCTGTCGGGGTCAAGAATCTTAAAGAAAACTTGAATACGTTTTTACGCCTTGTAAAAGAAGGTGAAACGATTCTTGTGACCGATCACAGTCGAATCATTGCCGAAATCAAAAAAACCACTTCCGATATTTTAAGTTCGGATCTAACCGTCGAAAGTTATATTGAGAAAGAACAAAAAAGCGGTCTTCTCTTAAAAGCAAAAAGAAAATCTACCGTTTTAAAGCCTCCGTCCAAAGTAAAAGAAAAGTTTCAGTTGGATTGGATGAAAACATATTATGAAGATCGGGATTGATTTCCCTTTTCATGCCGGTTTATATCGATACTAGTTTTTTTCTTTCAATCATTTTTGAAGATACTAATTACGAACTATCGTATGAAAGTTGGATAGGGACAATTACAGATTTTCTTCCAGTCTACTCGGAAATCGAATCATTCATCATATTCATAAAATCTACAGAGAAAATCGGAATCGGGTTAAATGCGAACATTGTGGGAAATTTACAAAGATTTTTAAATAATCCAGAATGATCGATATTCCAGTTAAGCTTTTACTACACATTCTCGCTTCCGGTAATGCTTGGGAACAAAATTGACCAGACAAAAAAACTTTTATCAGAGATTCCTTTAAAACGAATTGGTTTGGAAATTTATGAAAGAATTCGAAAAAACGAAGAACTGACTTTTTTAAAGTCCTTGAATTCGATTCATTTGGGTCCCGTTTCGTTGAACACAGACGTTTTAAAAGACAGATTTTTTTCCTTGCGATAAAAATATTATAAAAATTGAATTCTATATGAATTTTAAAATTTGTGACGAAGAGGTATTATTAGGAAATCGGAATATTTAGTTCGAACAAATTTTCAGAACCTTTAGAATGGAAAACATAGCTTGCTCCCAATTTTTCGGATCTCATTCGAATACTGCTCATTCCGATTCCGGAAACTTCTTCCGGATTGATTTCGAATTTTTTCCCGTCGTCCGTCACTTTTAGAACCAAATTTTTTCCTTCTTTTTTCCAGGAAATTTGGATTTTCTTCGCTTCGGAATGTCTGAGAATATTGGACGCGACTTCTAAAAAGATTTTTTGAACGTGTAGACATTGATCCAGATGTATAAAATTGGAAACGTCTTCAATTTCCATTTTAACTTCTATGGTTCCGGTGCGTTGGATTCTATCTCCGTATCTTTTTATCACTTCTTCCACTAGTTCTTGGTTGTTTCCCTGATGGTGCATAAGAAATACGATGTCTCTTACGTTCGAAATGAGATGATTCACTTCCGATTTGAGCTTTTTCAGTGTGGAATCGTTTTTATCTCTGGATTCTAGCTCGAAAAGAATTGCTGTTAGCTCAGACCCTATGGAATCGTGAATATCCGAGGCGATCCTTGTTCTTTCCTGTGCTTGTAGTTTGAGCTGTTCGTTATATCTGATTTGAAGTTGTGCGAATTCTTTTGCCTTTTCTAGATCTTCTGCGAATCTTGAGGAAATAATATAGGAATTTAATGCGACAAAAGCGATAAGACCCAAAGGAAAGCTGTACGGATATAAGGTATAAATCTCGTATAAACCGTAAATTCCGTCATTCATCATTGTAAACGCCAGAATAAAACCGGTAAAAAGTTCTTTGGCCTTAAAAGTGGTTGCTGTACCTATAATCAAAATCAATGCATAAAGTGGAGGAAAATACATAAACCAAGAATAAAACCAGACTATGTTCCGTTCGTTTAAAGCGAAAATTCCGAAAAAGAAAATTGTACTCGTTCCAATTGCGATTTGGATCCATTTCCGGTTGAACTGAAGCGGAAACATCTTACGGAGCATCAGGAAAGAAATAGGGAAAAATGCGATCTCGCAAAAAAATTTTATCCGTAATCTCAGATCTAAAGAAAGATCCGGAAGAGCCATAAATTGAATTTCGGAGGTGATGAAAGAATATCCGGAAACTAAAAAACAAAACGCGGTGAAATAGAGAGGAATCGGATCTTTTCTGTAGGAAAAGAAGAATACGACGTGATAGATTCCGAAAGAAAAGATAACGACGATTAGAACCATCTCCCTCCATTCTTCTCTTTTTTCTTCCAAATCAATCGCCTTTGCGGATCCGATTTGGAACGGTTTTCGAATTCCACCTTTGAGATAATTTCCTTTGAAAGTGGAAACGGCTACGGTGATATAAAAATCTTCAGAAGGTACTACGATATTTGTCATTAATGGATGAGCTGAAAATACCGTGTCTAAGGGACCAGTTCCGGCGAAACCGTTTGAATAGACTTTGTGGTCGTCGAAGTAGACTTCGTAAACTCCCGGAAGTCTGGGAATTCTGATTTTTAAATTGGTATATTTACAATCGCATAACACGCGCAAACGATAAGTCGCATAACCTTCCGGAGTGAAGTTAGGATCGTAGTCCCTCCAAATTCCAGGAACGGGAAAATAAAAGAGAGTTTTAGGGATCGGACGATTGCCACGTACCAATTCTTGCCAATGAAATTCCCAGTTTCCGTTAAGTGTGGTAATGTTCTCGTCGAGATTAAAATTTCTGAGATCGATAACGCCTTTTTCCGCAATCGGCGCGTTCTTGGAGTTACATCCCGTCGAAACCAAGGTAAATATAAAAAAAATAGAAAATACGAATATTCTCTTTGCGAGCATTTAAGGATAGCCTGGAACGTCTCGTATAATTCCCATTCTTCTTCCTCGGATGATGGCTTCGGATTTGGAATGCACTTCCATCTTTTTATAAATCTTTTCGATATGTCTGCTGACAGTATGACTAGAAATATCGAGTTCGTCTGCTATATCTGCAACGGTCATTCCAAGTGCCACGAAATTAAGAATCTGGAGTTGTCTTTTCGTAAGTCCCAAAGTATTTTGGATCGGCGGATTTTGGTTTTCCTCTTTTTTGGTGAATTCTCGGATGATCTTGTCCGCAATTCTAGGAGTAAGTGGAGCGCCTCCTAGTACGATAACTTTGAGTTCAGCAAGGAACAGTTCGGGAGAAGTATCCTTCAAAAGATAACCAGATACTCCTCCTTGGATTGCTTCGACTATTTTTTCTTCGTCTTCAAAAACGGTAAAGATCACATACTTAGTGTTAGGTGTTTTTTCTTTGAGTTCTTTGAGACACTCCAATCCGTTCTTTCCGGGGAGTCCTATATCTAGGATCACGATATCGGGAATATTTCTCTGAATACCTTCGATCGCTTTTTGAGAGTCGGGGTAGTGTTCTAAAAATTGGAAGTCGGAGGAATTGGAAAGAAGTTCTTGAAGATTGAGGGCTGTGTGTTGATTGTCTTCGATGATGGAAACCAAATAAGGAGGTTTGGTCTTTTGTGAAGTTTTCGAATGTATCATTGGCTTTGATTATACGAATTCAGTTCGATTGGTAAATTGTTTTTTACTCGCCTTCATTTTAGTTTTACTAAAAGTAAATTCTTAAGTTACGAGCTATAAATGCGCCAATAAGAAGGTTTGTTTGAGTCGACAGACCTTATAAAGCCGTTTCAATCAAGTTTAGGAAGGGGAATAAAAGTTTATGCTGTTTCGCTGAAGTTCGCTTCTGACCTCAATATATTCCTTGGTGTTTTGTTTTCTAGAGGTCGTTCGAAAATAGAGGTGTAAAACTAAAGCGCCCTATTCATTTAAAAAGTTCGTCCCATTCTTCCTTCGCTTTTTTCCATCTTCGTTTGCGTTCTTCTTGATCTTTGATCTTAAGATACAACCTGGATTCTTTTCCGGGAAAGATAATCCTCACTCTATGTTCATGGAGAACTTCTATGAGGATGTTTTGTTTGTTTTCAATTTCTAGATCATAGAGAACCACATTTTTCATTCGCAGAGGAAGAGGGCCTTGGCCTAGGTCGCCAATTCCTTTTCTGAAATTCAATTCCACACATTCAACTGGTTTGTGCCAGACGTCGCAGAACTTTCCTTCGGGAGGGGGAACGGGTTTGAGTCCGCAAGAAACAATCCAAGTTGTAACTAAGGATACAATAAATCCTTTGAAAATTTTCGGGATAAGATGAGATTGCACTTCGTTTAACATCGATTTTCTAAAGATTTTACCGAGCCAATTCCAAATCGAGTTTCGTTTTAAGGGTCGGCTTTTCATTGACGATTTCTTTTACGAGTCGAATAATTTCCTCCCTTCTATTTTCCATCTTTGGATAAAGTTCTTCTAAAATCGCGATTGATTTTGCGTGTAGATTTTGAAGTCTGAAAATTTTCGCTTCTAAAATCCAAGATCCGATCGTGATAAAGTCTTCGTTTTCGTTTCTAACCTTACGGATGAAGTTGAGAGAAGAAACATACTGGCCTGCGCGGAATTCGGAAAGTCCGATTAAAAAAAGAGCTTCTCTTTCGGTGAGAAGAATCGATCCGCTGGATTCTGGACTTGCAAGATTGCGTTTTAAGAATTCCGTATCTCCTGATAAGGACGCTCCTAAGATCGCAATCCAGGTATAGCCGATTTTAAACTCGGGACTAATCTTGTTATACGGAATCGAATTTAAAAGATGAGTGAGGGATTTTTTGGAAAGATGTTGTTTTACCGTTTCTCCAAATGCGATCATCACTTCGTTATCCGGATTTTCGCCGATTGCGGGATCAATTGCCTTTGCACGAAGCGCATTTCGGTACATATCTTCCAGGATCGGAAGATATGATTCGTCTTCCTTGAGAAAGTCGTTGAATCCGGAATAGGCGAGTTTGACTAAGGTTCCCGAGTCGAAAGAGAATCCGTTAAGCAAAAACGAATTATAATTTCCTAATGCAATATAAAAATATCCCAATTCATCCGAAGGATTTGCGTGAACGTAATCTTTGGCGGCATTTTGGAAATTTTTCACGGAACTTTCTTCGAGAGTTCCCGAATGGATTTGTTGCTGAATGTTTTTTCTTTCTTTTTCGAGAAGAATTTTTCTATCACCCGCGAATAAGTTTTTGATACTCTGCTGGAAAAAAAATCCCGTTCCACCTAAAATCAACATAAGAGCGACAAGAATATAAGGTTTGTAACTGGTTTTCTTTTTATAACTTTTCAGGCCGGATTGATACAGCATACTTCGTCGATTTTTTATACACCTATTCTGGGTTCACGTATTTTTTGAATTCCCTAAAACTTGACACCTAAGCCTCCCCTGATTCCGTTGGATTTCTATGCCTTACGATTACGATTTTGATGAAGATTTTGAAGTTGAGACCGGTTATGATGAGGATGGGACCGGAGAAGAGGTATTAACGTTTGCTTGTGAAGATTGCGATCATCGTTGGGAAGAGGACGCTTACGAAGCCGAAGATTACGGCCTCGAAGGGGCGATTTGTCCGATGTGCGGTTCCTCTGTAGTAATCGAGTTTTGAAAAATACTGAGCCGGTTTGGCGATTCGCCAAGAATTGTGCCAGCCGGTTCCTCGTATCCGCATTTGCTTTATTTCCTCAAGGTTCGGTCTTACCGACCGATTTCAGCGACGTTTACGATTTTTACAAAAAAGGAAACTATGATACCTCAGTAAAGGTTTCCCGGGTTGCACTTCAAAGGGAGGAGATTGATTATAGGATTCTACTTTTATATACCTCCGCAGAAAAAGATCCGGAAGAAATCGATAAAACTTTGAGAAGTATCTATGAAAAAAAGGGATCTCATCCTGGAATTTTTTACAATTCTGTGTTTTTGTTTTTAGAACGTTGTCTGGTATTGGAGGACGAATCTTCTGGGATTTATTGGGGAAAGATTTTTATCGAAAACGGAACATCTTCGATACGTTATGCGGAAGGGCTTTACACCTATGCTTGCATTTTATACGGAGCCGGAAAATTTTCGGAGGTGAAACAAATTCTTGTCAAACTTAGAGAATTGCAATCGGCCGAAAAGTTAGCAAAAAAGATTCGGATCTTGGAATTGAGCGTCGAGAAAAAAACGGAGTAAAAATGTGAAAGCACTCAAGGTACAGGCCGGAAAGTTCAAAGGTAAGTCGATAGAAACGCCTATTGCCGTTGCGGGAAACACGAATTTTACTCCCGCGATTTTAAAAAAATCCGTTTTTGATATCGTCGGCTCTTTAGTTTTAAAAGGAAGATTGATACTTGAAGAAACCGCGTTTGTGGACTTTTTTGCGGGTTCTGGACAAATGGCTTTGGAAGCAGTGAGTCGAGGATTTGCAAGAGTCGTTTTATACGAGCTGGCTTGGGAAAGGTCGGATAACCTTCGGAAACTTTTCGCAAAACTCGGTGACAACTACGAGATCAGCAGAAAAGACGTATTCCGTTTTTATAATAAACTTGATATTCCCGAAAAATCGAAGATCTATTTTTTAGATCCTCCATATTCTTTCTGGGATAAGAAAAAGGAAAAAATCAAATCTCTTTTGGACTTTTTGTTAAACGACGATGCTACCGTAGCCGTTTTTGTTCAGTCTCCGATTGATCCGGACTGGCCCAGTTTTGAAACTCGTAAGTTCGGAAAAAATTTCTTAACTTTTCGTGTGAATGAAGTTTTGGATGTTTCTCGGCTTCCGAACGAAAATGTATCCGAAATTTCAGAAGAAATATCCTCATTTCATGAAAATGAAGATTGAATATTCGAAAAGTTGAATTCTATTTTGGGAATCGATTCCAATTTAACTTTTCTTTTTTGGAGAAATTTCGGAAGTGCCGAAAAATGGAATTTGCGGTTCGTAATTCCGGCGATAAGCACAAAAAATGGTTTGCTGGAGACTTAAAAAGTGCGCACTTAAATGGAAGTTGGTCGATTTTTTGCGGAGAAAAAGTTTTTATACGGTGTGGCGCGATGGTTTTCATCTTGTAATCGATCAAAGTTCGATTGTGGAATTTATCATTTGAATCTTAAGGGAGTAAACTTTCCCTTTAATCCTGTTTTTCGAGAATTTAGATTTCGACTTCAAACTTTTTTTCAGAAAAATCGTTTGTCGGAGCAAGTAAAAGAAAATGTTTGTCGAAAGCGAGATTGGGTTTTCGAAAACGTTCTGAAAGTGAGAATCACAGAAAATTTATGCCGAAGATGATCACAATCCTATTGGCGGAAAAATCCGTAAGATTATATCTTCGATTTTTTGCAATCGGAATGGGAATTTCTTTTGCGACCTTGATTTTAAACTCTTCGTTTCGGTTTATGGGAGTAGATCTTTCCGAATTCAAGTCCTTATTTTTATCCATTCTACCTTTATTCTTAAAAGATTATATTCAAACTTTGATTGCGAGCGGGATTTTGTTTGGTGCGATCGGTTTGCTTCTTTCTTCTGCGCAGCTTGGGAATAAAAAAGAGGTTTTAATTGGTTCGTCTTTTATGGATCCTTTGTCGGAAGAAGTAGAAGATGGGACCTTGTTGGCTCAAGATCTCGATCCTTTTGTCGGAATTGAAAAGGCAAACTCTTGTCGAAAAGTCTTTTGGACTTTCGGAGTATTTGTATTTCTTCTTTGGTGTCATTCTGTGATTTTTTATCCCCAACTCTATGGAGAATTTTTCTTTTATCGATTTTCATTTTTGCGTTTCTTTTTGTTTTTTCTTACGGATTGGGTTTCTCCCTGGATTCCGCTGACGATCGCGCTCGGAATTTTGGGAATTTGTATCATAATACATTCTGTTTTTTTAATATTAAAACGAAACTGGCACGGTTTTATCTTTTTTGTTTTGTTTTGTTGTTTACTCTTTTGGTCCCATTCTCACGGAAGTCTTTCGGGGATATTGAGTACGACTGTCTTTTATCTTTTCACTCGAGTTTTTGAGAACAAGGTGGTTCCGATTTTTGATCTAGCTCGGACCGTAATTTTAAAAAATGTAACTTGGAATCGAATCGTTCTCGTTTTTATTCTTTGTTCTTCTCTGATTTGTTTCGCTTCTTCGAAAAGTTGTCTTGGAATTTTTACTTTAGCTCCAACTTGGAACAAGGAAGTTCCAGAAAATACCGTCCTGAGTACGGAAGGTTTTCCGAATATTCTGATTCTGAGCGCGGATAGTCTTCGTTATGATAAAATGGGATACGTGCAAGGTAAGGAGGGATTGACACCTCATATCGATTTACTTGCGAAGGATTCTGTAATATTTCAAGATCATCATACTACAATTCCCAGGACCTTTCCTGCCTGGGCGGATTTGCTCACGGGACAACCCAGTTTTATACACGGAATTCAGGATATGTTTCCAGATATAAAGGATCGGGAGGGTTTGAACGATAATGTTTCTAAAACACTTCCGAATATTTTATCGCAACTCGGATACAAGACAGAGGTCGTTTCTTCGTTTGCGGGGGATATCTTTCCTCGAGCTGATTGGGGATTTCAATCTGTAAAAGCTCCTATGTTTCACGCGGAAACTCTCACGGCGCAAAGAATTTTAGAAACTCAGATTTTTCTTCTTCCGATCGTGACCGGTTCGATTCCGGGCGCGGGGGAATATTTCGGGGCAATTCGCGGATTTCCAAGTTTGGGGGACGATTCTAAAATCCTTCCAGATCTTTTGGCCGGATTAAAAAAGGAGGGAAATCCGTTTTTTACGGTCTTTTTTTCCTCTGTGACACATTTCCCATTCAGTCCTCCGTATCCGTATTACAAGATATTTACAAATTCTGAATATTATGGAAAATTTAAGTATTTTAAATTTGTAAATCCGAGTGATTCTTCCGAACTTTCGAACGGCGATCAGGAACAGATTCGAGGACTCTTTCAGGCTTCGATTTATTCTTTTGACGACTCGGTTGGAAGGATTTTGAAGCATTTAAAAAAAGAAGGGATTTACGATTCCACTCTAATCGTTTTAACGAGCGATCATGGGGAATCCTTGTTTGAAGCCGATCATAGCCATGGGCACGGGGAACATCTAAGAGGAGAGGGTGTGACTCATATTCCTCTGCTCATTAAATTCCCTCAAAATGTCGGCGCTGGTCGGAGGTTTACCGGAATCAGTAGTTCCCTGGATCTGTTTCCGACTTTGCTTTCGTTTGTTGCAAACCGGGTTCGAGATTTTTCCTTACGCGAGAATTTGCGAAACGAATTGAAAAATCGTTCTGGAAGGGATTTGTCTGCAGGTTTGAGTTTTCAGACTTGGAAAGATTCTCGAAATGTCTACGGTGAAACTGGAATTTGGTTTAGCGATTCGGGAGGTCAGTTTTATCAAAAGGAAAGAATTTACTATCCCGACATTCTTCATTTGCATTCGATTGAATCGGGAGAATTTCCTTTTATTTCGATCGGAGATTCTTACGCGAAGGAGAGTGTGATCGTTTCCAAACATAGGATGTTTCAGAATACGACCCGTAAACTCATCTACATCCCTTCGGAGAACGGTGTGTTTTGGCGTTGTTACGATCGGATTGCCGATCCTTGGAACGAAAGGTCGCTTGCGATCGAAGAGTGTTCTTCTCTGAAAAATTCTCTCGTTTCGTTTCTAGTCTCTTCCGGAAAATTCAAGAAAGCAGGTGAGTATTTGCTCCCTTTGTCGAATTGATGCTTGAAGGATAGGGCAAAACTAAAAATCTGTATTTTAGTATGCCTAGAAGAGAAGATATACGCTCTGTACTCATCTTGGGTTCCGGTCCGATTGTAATCGGACAGGCGTGTGAATTTGATTATTCTGGAACTCAAGCCGCTAAAGCCCTGAAAGAAAAAGGGATTCGTGTCATTCTACTCAACTCGAATCCTGCGACTATCATGACCGATCCGGATCTTGCAGATGCCACTTACGTAGAACCGATGACGGTTTCAGTCGTTCAAAAAATTCTCGAGAAAGAAAAACCGGACGCAATTCTCCCCACGGTCGGAGGTCAGACCGCTCTCAATCTCGCTCTTGCTTGCAACAGTGCGGGGCTTTTGGAAAAATATAACGTGGAATTGATCGGTGCCAAAGTGGACGCGATCAAAAAAGCCGAAGACAGAGAGCTTTTCAAGAAGGCGATGGAAAAAATCGGTGTGAGAGTTCCTGCATCCGGCTTGGCGAACAATCTCACAGACGCCGCCGAAATCAAAAAAAAACTCGGGCTTCCTCTTATCGTTCGTCCTGCGTTTACTCTCGGTGGTACTGGGGGGGGAATCGCTTACACCGAGGAAAATTTTGAGGAGGTCGTTTCAAAAGGTCTTAAGGCTTCTCCGATCAGTCAGGTTCTTTTGGAAGAATCGGTTTTAGGTTGGAAAGAATTCGAACTCGAAGTTATGCGTGATCTGGCAGATAACGTGGTTATTATCTGTTCGATTGAAAACATAGATCCGATGGGGGTTCATACTGGCGATTCCATCACCGTGGCTCCTCAACAAACTTTATCCGATAAGGAATATCAAAATTTAAGAGATATGTCGATTGCGATCATTCGTGAGATCGGAGTAGAAACGGGTGGTTCCAACATTCAATTTGCGGTCAACCCGACAAACGGAGATGTGATCGTGATCGAAATGAATCCGAGAGTTTCCCGTTCTTCGGCTTTGGCTTCCAAAGCGACCGGGTTTCCGATTGCAAAAATCGCCGCTCTTCTCTCCATAGGATACACGTTAGACGAAATTAATAACGATATCACGCGGGTAACTCCGGCGTCTTTCGAACCTTCGATTGACTATGTCGTGACAAAAGTGCCACGTTTTGCCTTTGAAAAATTTCCGGGCACGGACGATACTCTCGGGGTTCAGATGAAGGCGGTCGGCGAGGCGATGGCGATCGGAAGAACGTTTAAGGAGAGTTTTCAGAAGGCGCTTCGTTCTCTTGAAATCGACCGTTACGGTTTCGGTTCGGATGGATATTTTCAAGAATTATTATATGCAAGAAGTTTAAACAGTGATCAAAGAAAGGAATGGATCGATTCCTTTCTAAAACGTCCGAATGATAAGCGTATTTTTTACATCAAACTTGCTTTCGACGAGAAATACACCGTGGATCAGATCCACGATCTTTGCAAGGTGGACCGGTGGTTCCTCTGGCAAATGGAAGATCTTTTCAAATTGGAAAAGGAATATTTCGAAAAGGGAGACTCCGTCCTTGCCAAAATGAAACAGGCCGGTTTTTCCAATAGACAACTTTCGTTTTTAAAGAATAAAAAACAGATTTTGGATCTTCTCGACGGCGGTCTCAGAGTCGATCTGAAAAAAACAGAAATTCAGAATATTCTTAAGAAGTCGGAAGAGGAAATTGAAACCAAGCTCAGTTCCGAAAAAATTCTTCCCATTTACAAAAGAATCGATACTTGTGCCGGAGAATTCGAGGCTTATACTCCTTATTTCTATTCTTCTTACGATGAAGAGGACGAATCCGATGTGACTTCTACTAAGTCTGTGATGATTCTCGGAGGGGGACCGAACCGGATCGGTCAGGGAATCGAGTTCGACTATTGTTGTTGTCAGGCTTCCTACGCTCTTCAGGATTTGGGAGTCGAATCCATTATGGTCAATTCCAATCCGGAAACTGTTTCGACGGATTACGATACGTCGGATCGTCTCTACTTCGAGCCTCTGACCTTGGAGGACGTATATTGTATTTATCAAAACGAGAAACCGGAAGGTGTCATCATTCAATTCGGGGGACAAACTCCTCTCAAACTTGCAAAGGATCTGGAAAGAAAAGGGGTTAAAATTCTGGGAACAAGTCCAGATTCCATCGACCGCGCCGAAGACAGAAAGCGTTTCGTTGAAGTATTAGAAAAATTGAAACTGCATTCTCCAGAAAGTGGAATTGCAACTTCTATGGAAGAAGCGAGAGAAATCGCGCAAAAGGTCAAGTATCCGATTTTGGTTCGTCCGAGTTACGTTCTCGGAGGAAGAGCGATGCTTATCATCAATGAAGAAAAAGAGCTCGATCGTTATATGGAAAAAGCGGAAGAGATTTCGAAAGACAGGCCGCTTTTAATCGATTCCTTTTTGGAGGATGCCGTGGAAGTGGATGTGGATGCTCTTTGCGATGGAAAAGAAGTTTTCGTTACCGGTATCATGGAACACATCGAAGAGGCTGGGGTTCATAGCGGAGATTCGGCTTGTATTCTTCCTCCGCAAACGCTTTCCAAAAATATGATGGACGAAATCCGTAAAGCGACCGTGGATCTTGCTTTGGAACTTCAAGTCAAGGGTCTCATTAACATTCAATATGCAGTAAAGAATGAAATCCTTTATATCATTGAAGTGAACCCAAGGGCCTCAAGAACCGTTCCGTTTGTGTCCAAGGCTCTTGGTCATCCGATTGTAAAATATGCAACTCGGATTATGATGGGAGAATCTTTGAAAAGTCTTCCTCTTCCGAAAGAAATGGCGTTCTCTCAGGTTTCCGTAAAAGAAGTCGTTCTTCCGTTTAATAAATTTCCAGGAGTCGATACGATTTTAGGTCCGGAGATGCGCTCCACCGGAGAAGTAATGGGAATCGCTTCCACTGTCGGAGAAGCATTTTTGAAATCCCAATATATGGCCGGTGACGAACTTCCTTCTCAAGGGACAGTTTTTGTAAGTATTAATGACAAGACGAAGTCGGAACTTCTTTCTTATATCAAGGATCTTTCCGAACTCGGTTTCAATTTGATCGCGACTTCGGGAACTCATAAATTTCTTTCGGACAATGGAATTCTTTCTTCCAAGATCAACAAGGTTTACGACGGAATATTTCCCACGGCTTTGGATTATATCAGAGAGAATAAGATTCATCTTATCATCAATACTCCTCTTTCAAGGGTCACAAGAGATGATAGTTTTACGATCCGTCAGGCGGCTATAAGATTTAAGGTGCCTTGTTTAACTACGTCTAACGCCGCTAAAGCTCTCATCAAAGGAATGGTGGAAATGAAAAACAAGGGTTTTGCGATCCATTCTCTCCAAGAAATTCATACAATGCCAAAGGTTTTATGAATTCTATTGATTTAGAATTTTAGAATATTCTAATTATTTTGCAATATTTTTCTTGCGTGAATGCCTACTTGTAATTTTGAAAAGTTTTTTAGAGAACAACAACTTTAAAAAACAAGCTTCAAAATCTACCGGATGTAGTAGTGCACTCTGATTTCTTTTTTAGTTTGAATTCTCGCATTGCAGTTTGGAATAAGTTCTAAGAGTCTGTTTTAAAACCTGAAGAAAAAGCGGTTACAATTATTCTGTAAATTGGTAATAAAACAGTAGAGTTCCCACATTACGTCCCTATGGACTTTCGAACAGACTTTATTTCTGTTAAATTCTCGTGGGAGTTCCTACATTTTGAGGCTCTGGAATAGACTCTAAATTATCCCGCCGAGTTCGGTGCGACAAGTTTTCCCATGATTGGTCGACTTTTTTACTTTCTTCTAAGGACAGTATGAAAAATTGTCAGTAACTTTCCTCGTTTTTTCTAGAAACCATGTCTTTGAGAGCGATTTTTGGAACCGCTTCGGTTATGGACATTCTTTTGTTGAGCTCCGATAAAAAGATTCAATCCGCCTTGAATGAAGGTGTGGTCGGTTCTGATTCTCTTTTGGTTCCTATGAGTTATTGGAATCAGTTGGATACAGCTGCAAGGAAAGCCCTTTCTAGAAAACTTCCATTTTTGCTTAAGAGATATACGAAATACGTGGTTTCTTTGGATCGACTTCACTGGAGAGGCGGTAAGATCAAATATAATTGGGGCGTCGGGGAATTAAAGAAGATGACGATTCATGTGAATTCGGGTGTATGGACCGTTTTGGGCGCTTTGGCGGCTGCACATGGAGTTTCGAGGTGTTATCTTTTCAACTATTTACTTTGGCTTGAAGAAGTGGGGATCGGAGATTCTGTAAATGATGTAATAAACCGAGGAGTTCCTCAGTTTCATGATATTTACAGAATGATCTGGACCTTGGATCTACAGAAAAATCAAGTATCTAGAGAGTTATACTTTGAACCAAATCCGTTAAAAAATAAACACGCTAATGCATTACCGAAACCGGACCTGTAGAAAAATTGCTTACGTTGTTATAAGCTCAATCAAAATCAAGTTTTTATGTGTTCGAATTCAGTAATGTACTAAACTATTCTAAGTAAGCCTATGGTTTACTAAACACAGAAAGTATCGGTTTACGAATTGAAAAACGTATTCTAAAGAATTTAAAAAAACGGCGAGAAAAATCGCTAATACGACGTAATTTGTGGGGAATCCCACGTTTTTTAGAAACTTACCGGATTGTTTAAGGTTTTGAGACGGGCGCTAAGTTTCAAACACATTAATTGTCCAAAGGAATCAATTTTTGAGAATAGATTTCCGATGACGCTAATTGGAAAAAATCGTAAAATTGCGGATATCGACCGAATACGCTCTTTTCTTTAAACAAACCGAAAAAGAGAAAAATATGAGCGTATAACGTAAATCTTCTATCGTATTTGAATGTCACAGGGTGTTGTAATGTTTCTGACTCGACTGTGAATACTGCTTTCTTTATAACAGAATTCCATGTAGGGACTAATCCCAAGGTGAAAACCGTCAATAAAATTGTTCCGAACATAGTTTTAGTATTATTATAATCTTCTAATTTAACTCGAATGACATTTTTGTATTTTTTTTGGAGGAGATCTAAATCGTCGATCCCTTTGAAAGCGATCACTATGTTTTGAAAACAGCGGCATTGTGCGAAAGCGCTTGCAAAGTTTCTTTTTGCATATCCGGCAATCAAGGGGTTGCGAAATTTCTGAAGAGAGTTTTCTCCCATTTTGGAAGCATTTTCTAGGTCTACGAGTTCCGGGTTCACGTTGCTCCA
The DNA here is from genome assembly GCF_000306675.2 of Leptospira mayottensis 200901116. Lineage (NCBI taxonomy): Bacteria > Pseudomonadati > Spirochaetota > Leptospiria > Leptospirales > Leptospiraceae > Leptospira > Leptospira mayottensis. The sequence continues at coordinate 2,863,200 of NZ_CP024871.1, read as the reverse complement.
AAATTCTTCTATAATCACCAACGTTTCTTCCAATCTGGGAAGATGATTACCGAGTTCAATTTTTGGAGGAAGTTCTTTTTCGGTTATTGTAAGGCAACCTTGTAAAAGAAAGGATATAAGGATAAAAAGAATTCGATTTTTCAAAATGATTGTCTATTAAGGTGGAATTTTTTTCATTGCTTAAGGAGAGACTCATAATGTCAATTTTTTTAAATCGAATTGTGTTCGTCGCGTTTTTTGTATTAGTTTCGAATTGTACGAAGGAAGTGGTGCGTGTATATAATCCTATAACAGATAAAGATAAAAAATCATATGGGGTCATGGCTTTCGGGCTTTATGCGTACAACCAAAACCACAAAGATTTATTGAATTTATTCAGCAAAGATTCAGGAACGGTATTTGCTGAGCTTGGAATGTACGGGGTCAAATTCTCCGAGATCGTTTCAAAAGACACCAAAAAAAATTCTCTGAGTGTAAGCCCGTATCCGATTGAAGAACCAGTGATGGTGGAAAAAGTAGAATCGACTCAATACCTTGAAGGAAAAACTGGATATCTTTCTCCGTTTTATCTTTTACTCTCGCTTGATCCTGCAAAGGAATATGCAATTACCGGCATAACTTATACTTACCAAGTAAATTGCGGTCAGAAGTGTAGACGAGTAGTGGTTCGAGATTTTTCGGTAGAGCCATCCAAATCTTTTAAGGTATTTCCTATCAAAACAAAAGCGGGGGATATCACATTTGGTGGGATTTTGATGGCAAAGGTGGCTCCGGCTTCTAAAGACGATCCTTACGGTATTGCAGATGATACTCCGAATCTCAGTGAACTTTTTGCCGGAAATAAAGTATTGGTAAATCTAGAAACTGGAGAAGAGTATATCAAAGGAATGGAATCTGATTATTTAAAGAAATTATTTTATGGTGGAGAAGTAAGTCAGAAGAACGCGGAAAAATTGTTCTATGAGAATCTAATCAAAGCATATCCGGAAGGTTATTGGAAAACGCTTGCTGAAAAAAAGAGAGCGGCTTTAGGCAATTAATTTTGAAACCGATTGCCCGAATCGGGCAATCGACCCGAAAAAAGTTTAGAAGCTTCTTAACTTGTATAAATTCTGAAACAAAGTATTATATAAAAGAAAGACCTATTTCTATTGAACAGCTCTTTGAAAGTTGGATCGCCGCAAATACTGAAAGGGTCACGGTTTGTTTCCAATGGAGTTGAGGTATCGTTTCTTTTGTGGGACGACTGTTATGCACGTTTTACAAGAACTACAATGGAATCCTAACTACGTTCTATCTTTGTACTTTGAATGTCCGAGGTCGGAAAAAATTTCCGTACAAATCTTTGATGAGCTGGCTTTTCTTAGGTTTGTTTCTTTTAGAAAGGAGAAAATTGAATGCCAAGGACGGTTTTTGGGAAACTAAAAAGATTCGAAAGAATTGAATGGTTTTCAGTAAAAAACTTATTGTTTTTTATAAAAAAATAATTTCGTGAAATAGGTTGGATTTCACTTTAAGATAAAAGTAATGTCTCTTCTCGAATCTGAAAAAATACCCTTAGGAAGCTTACTCCCTGAATTTCGTTTGGAAGATCCGGATGGAAAAATGTATTCTTCCGATCAACTATTCGGTTCGACGGGATTGTTGTTGGTCGTGACCTGTAATCATTGTCCTTATGCCCAAGCGATTTGGCCGAGACTGATTCGTTTTGCCGGAGAAATCCAATCTCTTGGGGTCAGGACGGTCGCAATCAATCCGAATATCCACCCGGATTATCCTGACGATTCTCCTCAAATGATGCTTTCGAAAATAAAGGAATGGGGGGTTCCCTTTCCTTATTTGGTTGATAAGACCCAGGAGGTCGCAAAAAAATTAAGTTCTATGTGCACGCCGGATATTTATCTTTATGATGAGGAAAAAAAGCTTTATTATCATGGAAGAATGGATGATAACTGGAAGAACGAAAAGCAGGTTTCTAGAAAGGAACTGGAATACGCGGTGCATCAGCTTGTAAAAGGAAATCCTGCTCCGATCAATCAAATGCCTTCAATAGGTTGTTCCATCAAATGGAAGGAATAAACTCTTGCCCGCAATAACGCCTGACCATACTTCAATTTCCGCGGAATCTTTTCAAAATGCGGATTTTGTCAATAGACATTATCGTGAGATTGAAACGAGAGCTCTGGATCATTTTAGAGATGAGTTAAGAAAAAACGAAAGTTCTTTAAATAAGGTGTCTATCGTTGCTCTGAGTACTTTCCTAAGAAAGAGTGGCGATCTGTATCAGGATTGGAGAATATTAAAAAAGAATCTTACAGACAAATACGAGGAGCTTCAGAGAAGCCGGAATTTGGAATACGAGCTTGTATATCGTAGTCTAGTTGCAAATAAAAGTCACAAGAAGCCAGCCACTTTAATAGAGGACATCTTTCAGTCGGCGGTTGATGGTATTTTGAATACCGTATATACTTGGTTTGATTTGGACAAAAAATCGGAATTTCAACCTTCACAGAAACCGGTAGACACTCGCGATTCATCTGCAAAGGACGACGAACTCAAAAGATACTATCGAGAGATGATTCAGAAAAAACTGAAAGAAAGAGATCGAAGTTTTTCTCTTTTTCAGGATTTGCTAAAGGGATCGGCTCTAAATTGGAACCAGACTTATCGGAAGAAATTTCATCAAAGTCTTGCATCGACGCTAAAACTATTGGAGTCGTCTAAGGCGAATAAGGCGGAAATTTTAAGCAATAAAAAGATTGCTAAAAAGGCGGTTTCTGGTTTTCAAGAGGAGGATAGGATCCAGAAATATTCAGTTTTCATGATAGATTATTTTTTCGATCGACTTCTTAAAAATGAGCCGATCGTTGAAAGTAAAATCGCAGTTCTCGAAAAATTAGAAAATACGAAGCCGGAAGAAAAATCTCAAAATCAGAATAATGACAAAAGTGCCATTCCAAATTCTACAAGAAAAGATTCCGAGGTTCAAAAGGTGGCCGATCGAACCGTGGTTGAATTCGATCGGGTAAATGAAAGATCGAATTCTTCTAACAAAAATTGTCCGATCACTGATCTTCCCGAACATTTGATCAAAGAATGTTATTCCGACTATTTGATTGTGGATTTGTCCACTAAGGAAAAACGTCTTGAATTACATCGAATCCGTTTGGGTAAAGAAAATCAAAATACAAGAGCCGAAGCTATTGAATTTTTCAATGATTGTACAAACAAGGATCCTTTCGCGATTACTTTGGCGGAGTCGGTTCTAAAAAGGCATACTATCACCCAGGAAGAAGAAAATCGATTGAGTGCAATGATTCAGAAACAAAAAGCTTGCAAGTAGTGGATTATTGGGAAAAGCCCTTATTTGCCTAGTAGAAATTATCTTAAAAACTTAGGATGTAGGAACTCTGATAAGAATTGAACACGAAAAAGCTCTTCGAAGGCCCATTTTATATGAAAATCGATGATAGAAGACGGATCCGATTTGTTATATGAATCATTTTGAAAAAATCGTCGATCGATACGGTGGATGGAAACTTTGGGATCGTTTGGATTTCGTGGAGTTTTATTTCCAACATTTGGGCGGCCCGCTTCCTCTTTTGAAAGGACTCGGTAAAACTTTCGGTAAATGCGACAGCGTGAGAGTTTTTCCTAAGAAGTTTATCGCTGAATTTTTGGAATATCCAGCTCCCGGAAAAAAAATCGTATTCCAAAATGGTAAAGTAGGAATCTTTAATGCGGATGATGATCCAAACACGTTCACAATCTCTAATTATAGGGACAGTTTTCGCGGCTTGCGAAAATACAGGCGTTGGAGTGATCTAGATGCTTCGTATTTTTTCGGTTATGCGGTCACTCAGTATTTGAGTGTTCCCTTTATTCTGAAGGAATATGTGGTTCGGGAAGTCGAACTTGCCGACGGTGGATTTCGTATGGATGTGGAGTTTCCACGATATCTACATACACATTGTGAAAAACAATCCTATCGTTTCGATAAAGAGGGACTTCTTGTTCGCAACGATTATACTGCTGATATTGTCGGACCTTGGGCTAAGGGCGCACATTTTACGACTCACTTTCAAGAAATAGACGGACTTCCAATTCCGACCAAAAGAAATGTGTTTGTTCGTTTGGGAGGTTTAGTGACTCCGATTCCTGTTTTATCGGCGGAACTGAAACCCTTCAAGGTTCATTTTCTCTGAAATTTTTCCTTAGATCTGTCCTAAAACCTTAGGATGTGGAAACTCCTATAGAAGTTTAACGACGAAAGAGATTGTTCGAAAAGCGATAAACTTTCTTAAAGAGACGTAATCTGTGGGAACCCCAGCGCTTGTCACAGATTTTCCGAATGATTGCAAGTTTCTTTTGAGGTTTTGGGAACGGGTATTTGTAACTTTCCGGAACAGATCATTGAAAAGTAGGAGATGAGTATTTCTTGTAAAAGTTATGGTATGGATCCTCTGCATTTTCAAAAAAATTCGAATTCAAAAAAACTTATCTAAGTAAATAGTTTGTTCGACCAAAAAATGGCGTTTCAAGGCCCGATAGGGGATTTAGTGATAAAGACATCGGCTTCAGTTTATTTTAAAGCGATTCAAGAGACATAGTACAGTAAGAGAATGTTCCGACAAGATGATTCAATAAAGAGTTGTTTCCTAATCGGAGCCTTGCGGCGATATTTTTACATACGAAAGAAAATTAGAATATAAAAGCCGTTGTAATTTAAAAAATCTTCAAGGAATTCTGCGAAAGATCGATTTTAATACTGCGGAGTGTAGTATGAATATTTCTGGTGATCTATCCATTTCAGAATTTAAAACAGAGCGGTATGCCGAAGCCGTTCCCCCAAGGAATTTGGGGGGAGGACTTGTCAGGAAGAATTCCTTTCTTGATTTAATGAAAACTTTACAAGGTTCTGTTCAGAAGGGATTGGATGAAACTCTGACTGAAATTCAAAATACGTTTCCAAAAACGGAAGATTCCGCAATTCAAGAAGAGAATGTGGAAAGCTTAATAAATGAAAAAAAGACCGAGTCTATGCATACTCAGGAAGAAGTCGAATCGGAGATCGGAAAAATCTCAAAAGAAGGGGAAAAAGAGCTCTGGGCAATTGAAGAAGCGGCTAACGTAGTTGCATTACCCTGGTTTCTCGTTGCAGAAGAGAAACCGAACGAAATCCTAGATTCCGAAATCGAATCCACGGTCCTTGACGGACTTCAAGCGGAAATCACGAAAGAAGCTTCCGTTGAAACCTTAGAATCCAAACAACCAACTCCCACGAGCAAACTAATCGAAAACCTTTTTTCAAAAGAGGAAAGTTCGTTCGATGTGAAGGGGGAAACTTCTGTTTCTCTTGAAGACCCGAAGGAAATCCAAAGCCGAACTTCGAAAAAAGAAAGTTTGGTTCGCGAAGTGGAATCGAAATTATCCGAATCTAATAAAGTTATATCCGAAATATCTAAATTTAACGAAACCAACATAAAAGAATTTCAAGAGAACGGTAAGGGATTTTCCAACAAAGAAATTTCTTTCAAAGGTGTGGACGAAACTAAGACGGAAGTTTCTAAAGAGCTGATTCTCGATTTAGAAAAGTGGAAGATTGATAAGGATAAAAAAACGGATTCTTATGCGAATTTGAAAACTTCTGGAAAGGAGGAAATTAAAACCGCAATATTGAGTCAATTCTCTGAAAATTCTTCCGGAAGGTCGGGACAGGAACAATCCTTCCGTTCTGGGGGAGGAGATTCTTATTCTTCTCTCGTAAAAGGAATTGGAACTCCGACTGTTTCCGGAAGGGAACTGAATACGCTCGGAAAAGATTTTTCCATATCAAAAGAAACTAACGTCCTTTCTAAGAGAGACATTCAACAAAATTTTCAAAATCTGATTCGCTCCGCCCGCGTTCAAATTCTTGAAAACGGAAGAACGGAAGCGAGTATCCGGATGAATCCGAAAGACTTAGGGCAGATGTCCCTTTCCATTTCAACAGACAAGGACGTCGTGCGGGGAAAACTTCTTGTGGAATCCGATAGCGTTAAACAGCAGTTAGTGGCAGAACTTGCAAGTTTGAAGCAAGATCTAAAGTCGAACGGACTCGAACTCGAATCTCTGGTGATCGAAGTCAAGGAAAGAGAGGAAGCCTTTGCATTTAACGATGAATCCGATAAGAACGGAAAAGATCCGCATTCTTTCCAAGCTGCTTTCAAAGAGGACGACTTTAAGAATTCTTTTTACGAAGAAGACGAACTTTCTTATGAAGAAATTTCTTCCGAGTCTCATGGTTTTTCGGAAAAAACCGAAGGGAAAAGCGAGAAACTGCTCGATCTGAAAGTATAGGTCTCGGAGGAAATCATGTCGGAAACAACGGGCATTAGCCAGCAAGCAACCAAAGATCGTTATCTTGAAGGAGACAGAAGTTTCAATATCCGGAACCACATGGAAAATTTGGAACGGGAAGAAAAGAACGGTCTCAAAGGAATCGAAATCCGTTCCACTGTAAAGTCTCTCGGCAAGGACGATTTTCTCAAACTGCTCATAACGCAACTTTCTTCCCAAGATCCTACCAACCCAGTCAAAGACCAAGACTTTATCGCACAGATGGCTCAGTTCTCTTCTCTGGAACAAATGAATAACATTTCCACTGGGATTCAAAAGATGGGGAACCGTCAGAGTTTTTCTCTCGTCGGAAAACTTGTTTCCGGTCCTGATTTTGTAACCGGTGAAAGCGTCGCGGGAATTGCAGGTGCTCTTTTTTTCGATGGGGAAGGTAAAACTTTCGTTCGTGTCAACGGAAGATCCATAGATGTCGAACAAATTTCCTTAGTCAGCGATCCAGTTGTTTTAAAAGAACAGGAAGCCGTTTACAATCAGAGTCAATTGCAGCAGTCCGCTCCAGTTCAAACATCGACTCACGCTCCGGAGATTAGAACTAATGTTCCTTCTCAAGAATCTCCTGCCTCTAATGTGTCACCTAACGTTTCGCAAACGGAAATTGAAAAAAAAGAAACGGTGTCAACAATCGAGAAACGAAAGGAAGTCGACACTTCGATCGTGGAACAACAAACACCGGAATCACAAAAGAAAGTCGTCGTCGAAAAAAAGACTTCAGACTGGAATTTCCCGGGAAAAGACAAAAGCAATTCATACGAATAAATAAACAAAGGATAATCGAGGTAACAGCTTTATGATGAGGTCACTCTATTCCGGTGTATCCGGACTTAAGAACCACCAGGTCCGAATGGATGTCATCGGTAACAACATCTCCAACGTGAACACGCACGGTTTTAAAACCGAACGCGTTACGTTTCAGGATATGATTTCTCAGGAACTCAGGGGGGCTTCCGAGCCTAAGGAGAATATAGGAGGCGTGAATCCTCAACAAGTAGGTTTGGGTTCTTTGATTGCAGCAATCGATAAGATCATGACCCAAGGCTCTCTCCAAACCACGGGTAAGAATACGGACGTCGCTATGTCCGGAGAGGGATTTTTTATCGTTAAGGACGGGGACAAACAATTCTATACGAGAGCCGGAGCTTTTAACCTCGATAAGAACGGCTACTACGTAAACCCCGCAAACGGACTCAAGGTTCAGGGTTGGAATTCAAGATTGGACGATAAAGGAAATAAGTTCATCAACTCCTCGGCTTCCATCGAAGATATTATCATTCCTGTATATTCTAAAGAACCCGCGAAGGCGACTTCTCAGATCGATTTCAAATCGAACCTGAATTCTTCTGCGCCCGCGGTTCCTCCGGATGCGACTCAGGAAGAGATCACCGCGATGATCAACGATCCCGATCCTAAGATGAGAAGAGGCCACGTAACCACGATTAATACTTTCGACGATCAGGGAATTCAGAGAGAATTCAAAATGGAATTTTATAAGGTCCGCGATAACACTTGGAAGGCGCGTCTGAGTATGACCGATGCGACTCAACTTTCGACGGACGTTTCCGGAACAGGGGGACAAAACACTCAACTTCCGGGAAACACCGAACTTGAGTTCGGATTTACTCCTGACGGAAAACTTGTCTATGTTTCAGACGGAGTCGACTCGATGAACAGCGGTAAACTGAACGCAAAGGTATCCTTCAGAATCGCTGGTAATCCTGCGGTGCAGAGTTTTGATTTGAATCTCGGAGAAGCGGGAATGGTGGACGGGATCACTCAATTCTCCTCTGACTTCACTACCAAAGCGGTCAAACAAGACGGTTATACGATGGGATATTTGGAATCCTTTTCCATCGATAATTCCGGAACGATCACCGGGGTATTCTCTAACGGAGTTCGTCAGCCTTTGGCAAGAATCGCGACCGCGGTTTTTAATAACCCTGCAGGTTTAGACAAGGCCGGAGACACGATGTTTGCGTATTCCATGAACTCGGGAGAACCTAACATCGGTGAAGCGGGAGTTCAGGGAAGAGGTAAGATCAACGCGGGCATTTTAGAGATGTCTAATGTGGATCTTTCTGATCAGTTTACGGATATGATCGTTACACAACGAGGTTTTCAGGCGAACTCAAGAACGATCACCACTTCCGATCAAATGATTCAGGAAGTTTTAGGTCTCAAACGTTAACTTTTTAAATGATTTCCTCTTCGATGATTGATTGAAATGAGTCGGAGAGGAATTAAAATCTCATACATCTCAAGTTATAGATTTGTTATCTTTTTTTGCAAAATTTGGGGAAAAATTCTCTTTCCTATAATTTCCGGTACTGTTTGATTGATTCCTGGTAAGATGAATCAGGAATTTCCTAAATATGTAGTCACGGACTTTCGTTCTATCGTTGAAAGGTTGGATCCGATCGTTCTTCGTTTAGGAATACAATTTTTAAATCTTAAAGAATTCATTCAGTCTGAACATATTCTCAATTCCATCGGATTCTTAAACGTCGTCTTCTATTTGTCGGCTTCTCGTCTTAAAGAAACTCAAAGAGAAGTTCATGAACGGTTTCAGAAAAATCCGTTGATCTTAAGCCGTTTTATCTTAAACGAAAACTTGGATTATGTTCACTCGAAAAACCTAAAAATCGAGGAAGACCTGATCTTTTCGATCCTGCCGGAGTCGTCTTCGGATATGATCTTAAACAAAACTTTTCTCAACGCGTTTACTCAGCTTCAGATGATCACGGATCAGTTCGATCTTCAACACAAAGTGAACACTACGAAGTACGAAATCTCGAAGTTGACTCAGATTGGAATCAATCTCGCGGATGAAAAGGACATCAATAAACTTCTCCGGGAAATTATTTTTAGCGCGAGAGAAATAGCGATCGCCGATTCAGGATCTTTATACCTCGTGGAAAAGGACGAGCAGGGGGTTGTGCATAACCTTAGGTTTAAAATTTCGTCTATGGATATCAATACGGAGGAATTTTTACTTCCGATTAATAAATCCAGTGTTGCTGGTTACGTTGCCGCCACGGGAAAAATTTTGAACATCCCGAACGTTTATGATCTGCCAGAAGACGCAGAATATACGTTTAACAGCAACTTTGACGTTCTTTCCAATTATCACACGAAATCCATGCTTGTAGTTCCTATGAAAAATCATAGAGACGAGGTTGTGGGAGTTATTCAACTCATTAACAAGAAAAGGAATTTCAATCAGAAGCTGACCATTGAACAGATGAAAGGAGAGGATGTTTTTCCTTTCGACGATTATTCCGCTCAGCTTGTGATGAGCGTCGCAGGACAGGCCGCGGTCGCGATTCAGAACAATCATCTTTTAAAGGAGATTGAAACTCTTTTTGAAGGTTTCGTAACGGCGTCCGTAAACGCGATCGAAGCCAGAGATCCTACGACGAGCGGTCACTCGTTTCGGGTTGCCATTCTAACGGTCGGTTTGGCGGAAACGGTGGATTCTATCCGAGAAGGTAAATACAGATACACTAAATTTTCGAAAGAACAAATCAAAGAAATACGTTATGCATCATTACTTCACGATTTCGGAAAAGTGGGGGTTCGGGAAAAGGTTTTGGTCAAATCCAAAAAACTGGAAGACTACGAACTTGAGTTGATCCGATGGCGATTCGAATACATCAAAAAAGACATCGAATCCAAAACACTTCAAAAAAAGATGGATTACTTAAAAAAGAACGGGAGCGCCGGTTTCTCCGATTACGAGATTTCTCTCGAATTCGAGCTTCAAGCGGAATACCAAAAGCTTGATAGGATGTTTCAGGTCGTTGTCAATTCCAACGAACCATCTATATTAGAAGAATCTAATTTTCAAATGTTGGAAGAAATCGCTCAGGTGAACTATTTCACTACGGGAGGGGACAAGCTGCATTTGATCTCTCCGTATGAATTCGGTTTTTTGACGATCAAAAAAGGATCTTTGGATCTAGCGGAAAGAAAGGAAATTGAATCTCACGTGGAGCATACGTTTCAGTTTTTAAGTATGATTCCTTGGACTGGAGACCTGAAAATGGTTCCTTCCATTGCGCATGCGCATCACGAAAAATTGGACGGTACTGGTTATCCAAGAGGGCTTACCGCCGATTCGATTCCGGTTCAATCGAAAATTATGGCGATCTCTGATATTTTCGACGCGCTTACCGATAAGGATCGACCTTATAAAAGGGCAGTTTCTGTGGAAAGAGCATTGGATATACTACAAATGGAAGCGAAGGAGAATCATGTCGATCCGGATCTTCTCAAGATTTTTATAGATGGAAAGATTTACGAAAGCTTATCCGGCTCGGGTTATATTCGTTAATATGCAAGAAGAATCCTCTCTTTTTTCGATTGAGATGATTCTTGAATTTTGACTGATGTTTTCTTTTGTGAGTTGAAGTATCTTTAAAACAATCGTTTTAAAAATTCATTTATTTGATTGAAGACGTCGTTTTGGAACAACCCGAGGTGAGATGCAGATGGTATTCAGAGAAAGTTGGAGTTCTTTTTTCAGGAAGAATTTTCGACGAATCATTTGTCAGAATAGATAAAAATTTCCCCGATTTTGAACGATTATCGAATTGATCCGATCATTTTCTTATTTAGAATCTGTCTTAAGAATCTTAAAGAAATCAGTTACAATGATTCAGTAAGTTCGTAATAAAATATAGAAGTTCCCACAGATTATTTGAGGAAAAATTAGGACAGTTATCTACCTCGTGTTATTTAAGAAATCTTCTACCAAAGAAAGGAAGTGGCTTCCTCTTTCTTCGAAGTTCTTGTATTGATCGAAACTGGCGCAGGCTGGAGAAAAAACGAAGTAGGAAATCGAGGTTTCGCTTGAAGGACTAATTTTGTGACTCTTGGACGACTCGGAAATAGAATTCCATTTTTTGAATATTTTAAATGCCTCATTTAAATTTTCGACGGAAAACAGTTTTTCTCCGATCACGTTTCGGATCCCTTTTTCCCAGACCGAACGAGCTTCTCCGATTAAAATTACACAACCTATTCCCCGTGTTAGAAAATCATAAAGTGGTTTCGGGTCTTCCTGTTTCGGTCTACCTCCTAAAATTAGGCAGGTTCGATCCAGATTCTTCCAAGTAGACATTCCCGCGAGCATGCTGTGTAGGTTTGTGGATTTGGAATCGTTGATAAACGAAATGCCTTGTTTTTCTCCTGCGATTTGAAAACGATGGGGAAGTCCCATAAAAAGTGGAATCCGAGCTTGGATTGATTCGGGTTCTCCTCCTATTGCTTCCGATGCAAGAATCGCTGCTGCTAGATTTTCACGGTTGTGAGTTCCCGGAAGATAAAATCGAGAAATGTCGTAGATGAATTTTGAAGTTCGTATCTCCGATGAGCTCTCATCTAAAACCGCCTCCGATGTCGCAGCTCTTCCAAAGCTCAATAATTTACACCGAACGGAAGTGGAATTTAGAATTTTCTCCCTAATTTTTTCGGAGACGATCAATGAATGATTCGGATTTTGAAGATCAGCAATTTTAAGTTTTGCACGAAAATAATTTTCCATCGTTTGGTGTCTCTCTAAATGATCGGGAGCGAGATTTAAGAACACGGACACGTTCAAATGAAGCGGGTACGAATCGTCGAGTTGATAACTGGAGAGTTCTAAAACGGCTAAGGAAATCGGTTCTTTGCAGAAGGAAGTGAATGGGATCCCCAAGTTTCCACCCTCTTTGAGATCGGAAAAATCTTTTTTCAGAAGATGAGTAATCAGGGAGGTTGTCGTCGACTTTCCATCCGTTCCTGTGACACCGATAATTTTCCCTTTAAAAAAAAACCTGCCGAGATCAATTTCGGAAAACACAGGAATTTTTTTTTCGACAGCATAAGAAAGAATTGGGTGTGTTGGTAAAATTCCGGGAGATTTGATGATCAATGAAATTTCGGAAAAAGATTGTGGGTCGATGTTGTCGTGGAAGAAAGGGACCGAGATTGTTTCGGGTCGATTTCGATCGCAGAGAATCGGTTGCGCTTCTTCAGAGATTAAAAAATCAAGTGCGGAGTTTCCGGAGATACCTCCTCCCAACACAAGAGTCTTTAGGCCTTTCAATGACTCGGGAAATTTCATTTTTAAACCGTTGAACAGTGATTGACAGGGTATTTTCGTCCCCGATAGTTGTCAGTAGCAAAAACTAAGGATGTTCCCTTGCTTGAGCATAAAGTACAAGACGACGTTTTGATTGTATATCTCAAAGGACGTTTGGATGTTTCCATCGCCAATGAGGTTGAGGAAAATCTAAATGATCTGATTGACAATCAAGGTCATAAAAAAGTAATTCTGAATATGCAGGAAGTGGATTATATGTCTTCGTCCGGTTTCAGAGCTTGTATTTCCACTCTTAGAAAATTAAACTCGAAAGAAGGTGTATTAAAAATTAGTAATATCAAACCGGCAGTAAAGCGGATCTTTGACGTAATCGAACTCACCTCTCTTTTTGATATTCGCGAAACCGAAGATGAGGCTTTGAAATCCTTTTAAACCTCTAATGCCTTCATCTCAACTTCACCGGGTTCTCCGGGAAATTATCGCAACTAAACAAAACGAAATCAAAAAAATACAGAATTGGGACCCGGCTCCCTATCAAGGGCTTGGGTTAAGAGAGTCTCTGAAAAGCAGAAACTTTTCCATCATCGCGGAATGTAAGCACAAGAGTCCTTCCGCCGGAGAGATTCGCTCCGATTATGATCCTGTTCAAATTGCTAAAACATACGAGGGTTTAGGAGCTTCCGCGGTTTCCGTACTTACCGATCGGGATTATTTTGGAGGTTCTTTGGAAGATCTGAAAAATGTTTCTTCCGAGTTGAAAATTCCGATTTTAAGAAAGGACTTTATCCTGGATGAAATTCAGATTCGAGAAGCGAGAGCATTTGGCGCCTCTGCGATTCTTTTGATTGTGAGAATCTTAACCCCCGAACAGATCAAAACGTTTTTAAAATCTGCTTCTTCTTTCGGAATGGATAGTCTGGTTGAAGTTCACACACCGGATGAGGCGAAACTTGCTTTAGATTGCGGGGCCGAAATCATCGGAATCAATACGAGGGATTTAGATACGTTTCAGATTCATCAAAACCTTGTCGAAGAAGTAACCGCTTCTTTACCGCGTAACATAGTAAAAGTGGGAGAATCCGGAGTGCGGAATCGTTCCGATTTGGACCGGTTTCGAAAATTGGTCAACGCGGCCTTGATCGGAACCTATTTTATGGAGAAACCTGATATTCGCAAAGCTTGGTTGGAATTATTTTAGAATTTTCAAAATTCTTAATATATCTCTTTGTTCTCCGATATCTGAAATTTCATTCAGGATCGTTTGTATGAAATTAGTTTAGAACCTGTTCTAAAGGTTCCTTTCGATTTTTCAAAAATGCGCAAAGATTATTTTTCTTTCGTAATTATAATTCTTCCTTTATTTTCAGGGAATGTGGCGCAATTTCCCGTACAGGTGATTTTATATCCGCCCGAAAAAGTGGAAAACGATGTAAGGAATAAGGATCGTCTTAGATTTCCGGTCGTTGCCGTGTCCGTGCATGTAACTTGACCGACTCCGCGTGTAGCGGTACAGACGGGAGGATTCGTATCAAAAGGAGTTCTGTAATCGTACGGAATCAGGGCGAGTTTAGTTTGATAATCGAAAAATTGAGTGGACGTTGCCGTTTCTATATCTTGTTTAAGCACGGCGCCGATTGTACGGCGGGCAGCGCCTTCCTTTTCATTCAAAATTTGGATCTTATAATTTCCAGGTTCCGGGTAATCAAACGTCGCATAAACTCCTGTCCCACTGTTTAGCGACTCACCGTAGCAAAAATTCGTTCCATCAATTAGTTTACCGATATGCGGACTTGTATAATAATTTACGTGGTCGGAGTTTAACCATACGGAGCTGTCGGTTACGACACCCGATTTACAAGTTGAAGTGAGCGCGAGCTGTACAAGGGCCAATACTTTCAAATCATCGGTTGCATCTTTTTTCTTTTCTCCGATTGTGTTCTCTATAACGGAACAAGATAGGGATGAAATTAAAAGGAGAGTGGCTAGAGTTATTCTATTCATAATTTTCACTTTTTACGAAAATAAGATCAAGATTTTAAGCCCTTGAATTTTGACAATGAATTCAGCGTCAAGAATCGCACGGACCTGAACGCCTTCCGCAGACTCGTTAACGCGGCCCTGATCGGAACCTATTTTATGGAAAAGCCTGATATCCGTAAAGTTTGGTTGGATCTGTTTTAATCTATTGGAACTTTAGGAGATTATAATATACTGTGGGTTCGGAATAAAAAAGGGATCTTCCCCATCTTTAAGACCGTAGGAGTTCCTGCATATATATGTTCAGAAAAATATTCGCAAATTTGAAAGCTCTTTGTTCAGACGATCAAGAACTCCCTAGCTCGTTGTAAACAACGGTTGGGGAGTAAGACAGAAGAAGTCTTAGGATAAGTTTTTAGTCTTTTATCAAACGGACGTCCGGTTAAGTCAAAATTCGAAAGCGTTTAAGGACTCGATTGCCATACGAGACCCTCGTCCTCTTCGATATCGGATCCCCAGGAATCGTGAAATACGACCGCAACTTTGAATGTTTTCGTTTTGTTTAAGGTTTTAAATTCTTTGGAATCTTTCGCTTTTTCCGCCGCCATTGCGGCCGTATGTGCGAACAGATTCATGGCCGCGTTCCAAATCAGATGATACGTTTCCTTGTCCGTGTCGAAGTATTTTTCCCAGGCTTCGTGTAGGATTTTCCCGGGTTCTTCTAAATTAAAATGTGCCTCATCGTGCACCGGACCGGATTGATAACCCGGATCGTCTTCCTCTTCCGCAAAGGAAATTTCGGAAAGTCGAAATCCGTTTTCGGTTTCTCCGGACATATAAAGTAAACAACCGGAAACTTTTTCATCGGAATCGATCGCGACTTGATATGCGGTGCGAAGACTTTCGGCTATCGTATTCACGTATGTATTCCAATCGATCTTTTGAAGACGCTCTACATAAGGACGACTGACAGGATTTTGGTTCGCAGTGTCTAAAGATTCCTTTAATTTTTCAGTAAATAGATTCATAAATCGAATTCTCCGTGAAGGATATGAAATTGTTTGCATTTGTTTCAGCAAGTATTTTATCGTAAAATATACCGGATCAATTCCCGTCGTCTTTCCCTTAAAAGAGTTTTCTCCGTAAACAGATGAAAAAAATCGACAATAAGGACATCCTTATGACGCAAGAGATTCTCGAAGAAGTTCAAACCGGAAAAATTCCGTTAAAAGGAAGAACCTTAAAGGAACTTTCTGAGATCATGGCCTCTCTGGGAGAAAAATCTTTTCGTGCAAAACAAATCTATCACGGATTATACGTAAACCGTTACGAGTCTTGGGAACAATTTACCACATTCTCCAAAGTGTTAAAGGAAAAGTTAGAAGACCTTTGTTCTCTGACACAACTTACAGTTGCCAAACATCTTAAATCCGTGGACGGAACTCAAAAGTTCACGTTCGCATCCGAACATGGAAAGGAATTCGAAGCCGTTTGGATCCCATCCGGAGACGGAGGAAGAAAGACGATTTGTATTTCTTCTCAGGTCGGCTGTACCCTCAATTGTAAATTCTGTGCGACAGCAAAATTGGAATTTCAAGGGAACCTAAAGGCTCATGAGATCGTGGACCAGGTTCTCCAGGTGGAAAAAATGGTCGAAGACAAGGCGACTAACGTTGTTTTTATGGGAATGGGAGAGCCGCTTCACAATTACTTCAACGTGATACGCGCGGCTTCTATTTTTCACGATCCAGAAGCGTTTAACCTGGGGGCCAAAAAAATTACAATTTCCACGTCCGGAGTAGTCAATGGCATCAGACGTTTTATTGAAAATAAGGAGCCTTATAACTTTGCGATCTCTCTCAATCATCCGGATCCGAACGGAAGATTACAAATCATGGACATCGAAAAAAAGTTTGCTCTTCCCGAACTTTTACAAGCCGCGAAAGATTTTACGAGAGAGTTAAAAAGAAGAATCACTTTCGAATACGTGATGATTCCTGGAGTCAACATGGGACCCGAGAATGCAAACAAGCTTGTAAAAATCGCAAGATCTCTTGATTGTAAGATCAATGTGATTCCGCTCAACACTGAATTTTTCGGATGGAGAAGACCCACGAGGGAAGAGGTCGTGGAATTCATAACTCTTTTGGAACCGGCCGGAGTTCCTATTCTCAACAGAAGATCACCCGGAAAAGATATCTTCGGCGCTTGTGGAATGCTCGCTTCAAAAAGTTGACCTCGGTTTTCGTTTCTGAAAAATGGGGCAATGAATCCAAAAAGAACTCTTATTCTTTTTTTATGTTTTTTTTCTTTCGTTTCCTGTCAGGAATATGTTCAGCAAAAA
Source organism: Leptospira mayottensis 200901116 (assembly GCF_000306675.2). Taxonomy (NCBI): domain Bacteria; kingdom Pseudomonadati; phylum Spirochaetota; class Leptospiria; order Leptospirales; family Leptospiraceae; genus Leptospira; species Leptospira mayottensis. Next base: position 2,846,401 of record NZ_CP024871.1, on the reverse strand, counting down.
TGCAGTTCCGCTTGTAAGTTCTTTGTACAGTGTGCGGCAACTGAGTTTAAAGACTCGAAAATTACGGAAGTTGAAAAGAATCAAGCGATGATTGATTGTGAGAGTGGCTGTATCCGCGAACAAAGTTTTGTTCTTCCCTGTTTTGAATCAGAAACCACATGCAAAGGTTTTAATACTTGCGTGATGGAATCCGGATTTATGGATTAAAGAAGGAGTTCTTATGAATGAGATTTTCGTAGATGATAAACGACCGATTTCCGTACGAGTTCTTTTCGTTCTTCTAATCGTTTCCATCCTTCCTTTGATTCTAACTCTTCCTTTGGACGTGATCGATATCGATTCTTCCCAGTACGCAGAAATTTCAAGAGAGATGGTGGAAGGAGGAAATCCTTTTTTTATCCGAGACAATGGAAGAAGATATTTGGATAAGCCAATTCTTACTTTTTGGAAAATTTCCCTTTCTTTTTTCGTGTTCGGTTATCAAAATTTTGCGTTTCGTCTTCCGGCTCTTTTGTTCACTTTTCTTTCTCTCTGGGGAATGTTCAAACTCGCCGAACTTTATTCTGGAAGTCGATTGAGGGCTTGGATCGCAGTGTTTTTATACGCCCTTTCTCCGGGACTTTATTCGATGGTAGTGGATCCTAAGATCGACGTTTATCTGACTCCCTATCTGATATTGGTTCATACCTTTTATTATTTGGGTTTTAAAAGGAATAAGAATTACTATTATGGAATGTATTTTGCGATGGGACTCGGCTTTATCACTAAGGGGCCGATTGCGATGGTGATTCCTGGGATTTCGATCGGAGGTGATATATTATTCCGAAGAGATTGGAAACGGCTTGCGGAAATGAAACTCTTTCCGGGAGCGCTTCTTGCGGTTTTTCCGCCGCTTTTGTGGTCGATTCCCTTGTATCTTGAATTTCAAACTTACGGTCCTTACTTCTTTTGGTGGATCCAATCCTTTGGGCGTTTTTATGTAAAGATGTACAATCAGAAATTCAATCCTATGTTCTTTTACTCCAATTTTTCCTGGGCGTTTGGCGCTTTTATTCTACCGTTTGCCGGATTCGTTTTCGAGCGGGTTCGATTTTTTCTTAAGGAAAGGCAAGTAAAAGGTGTATTTAAGAATATTCTGAAAAACGAATATATAAATCGGGATTTTGTCCCCGGTTTTTGGTTGTTTTTATTTCTATTTTTGATCGGCTTTTCCAGATATCAGCTTCCTCAGTATATCTATTGGTGCCTTCCCGCTGCTGCGGTAATCGGTGCGGGAGTTTTGGAATCGATTCTTTTTTCTGCCAAAGATTCTGAAAAAGGTAGTTCTATTGATAAAGTCCGTCTAAACCTTTTCCTATTTACTGCAGGAGCTTTTTTAGTAGCGATTTTTATTTTGCCTTTTATCAGTATTCAGGTTGGTTGGAGTTATCTGATTCTTCCTTTGATTTATCTTGGAATTTTTCTTTGGGTATTTTTTCGGTCCGAAAAAGAAGGAAGACTACTCGCGTATTGGGTTTTTCCGGTTTCTCTCTTTTTCTCAATCGTGAGCTTGTATCTCTATCCTATGCTCACCTCGTATCAACCCTCTAAGGAGATCGGAACTCTTATCCGTGAAAACGAACCGAGTAAGGAAAAGTTATTTCTTTTCGGAGTTCCCGCTTCTAAAAGGTCCTATGCTTATTATTCCGGGAGAATTTCGAGGACACTTTTTGATCCCGCAATTCTAGTCGAGGCGATTCAAAAAGAAGGGCAACGTTATCTGATCGTTCAGGACAAATGGCTTCCGAAAATGGATGAATTTTTCGGAAAGGACATACAATTTGAAACCGTTCAAGAATTTCCTTCCTATAAGGTTGCGACTCCGGAAGGAAAATTCTTTTTGAAAGCGCAGAGAGATCGGATCGTGGGTAAGGTGATTGTAATGAGGGCGACCTTAAATAGATCGCAGAAAAAATGAGAGTTCTTTAAAAAAAGGCGAGGGGAATATCGAGTTTCTACCGAAAAATGAATTAGGCTAAATTGTGAGCCTGGTTTGGTTTTGGTCCCTGGGTAAAAACCGGGGACTACTTTTCCTACCTTCATGGATTTACTTTCACTTATTTTTTTATCGAATTCACTTTTATCTGAGGGGTGAATGTTCCGAAAAAAACCTTCCATTTCAAATCCGACTTTGTTATTCTTCCGTTCCGGATAATCATCAGATCGGTCCGGATGTTTTTTCGAAAAGGAACTTTGTATGAATGTAACTCCCCATTTTTTCGGTTCGAAAGTTAGGCGGTTCTTCCAAAAGTGTAGGCGACGAGAGTATAATATTTTTTAATTTATTTTCGTTTTGTTTGAGTATTCTTGCAAGTTCAATTAGGACCGACTATTCCGGATGTATAGTCGTTTGCACCTTTTTGTCCGTGCCATAATGGGCTTCGTCGCGGTTTTACTTTTTATATTCGGTCCCAATCTCATGACTCTATTTTAAAGAACGATCCGCGTAAATTTGTTTCCAGATTCGATTCCCGATTTTAAAAGTTTGGCTCGGATATAAAAAGGCTTTGTTTAAGGATTTTACGTTTCGAGAGTTTTTATTCGGAATCGAAGTCGGTTCCGGAACGATTTCTTTTAAATCGGAAACGTTCGTTTCTATTTTAACATGAGTTCGGCATAACAAATGTGAAAGCGATTATTATACTGCAATCTGTAGAGAGCGGCACTTTAGTTTGAAAAGCTCAGGTGAAACTCTTTTCACGAAAGCGTTTCAGTTATGAAGTTTGCGAGCGATTCTCCCAAACATCGAACTCAGGTTATTTTAAATTTTTACGAATGTATTTCCTGTGATAAGTTGGAGTGCAGATATGAACGGATCCCTATTTGTTTTCATGGCCGAAGACTCGCTGCTCGAAAGTCAGAGTCAATTTTGCGGATGACAAAATACGGAGATGTTTGTGAATCAATGGGATCGGAGTTGTAAAAATGGACGCTAATTTTTGGCATAAAAAATGGGAAAAGAATGAGATCGCTTTTCACGAAAGCAAGGTCAATCCACTATTAGTGGAAAACATCGATAAATTATCTTTGGCCGAAAATGGTAGAATCTTTTTGCCGCTTTGCGGAAAAACGCTGGATATTTCTTGGTTGCTTTCAAGAGGTTTTCGCGTTGCCGGAGCCGAGTTGAGTAAGATTGCGATCGAACAATTATTTCAAGAGTTGGGCGTCGAACCGAAGATATCAAAAGTGGCGGAACTCGAACATTATAGCGCGCACCATCTTGATATCTTTGTAGGCGATATCTTTCATTTAACCGCTGCGTCGCTCGGTTCCGTGGATGCGATTTATGACAGAGCATCTTTGGTTGCGCTGCCGGAAGACACGAGAAAGCGTTATGTGAAACACTTGATGGAAATCACAAATACGGCTCCACAGTTACTGATTTGTTACGAGTATGATCAAAGTAAAATGGAGGGACCTCCTTTTTCGATCAGTAGCGAAGAAGTGCAGAGACACTATCGAAATCATTATCGCTTCAATTTGATTGTCAGTAAAAACGTGGTCGGCGGTTTGAAAGGAAAATGCGAGGCTACGGAAAATCTATGGTTATTGCTGAAGTAATATTCCATGACGGATTGAAAAACATGGGTTCAAGAACGAGCTTAAATGGATTTTATTATAACTTATCTCAAAAATATCTGAGAATGATTGGAATTATACTACTAAGAGCGGGAAGGGAAATGAAGCCGTATACTGGTTGAAAAAATCCTTACGTTGCGAATTGAACGACGCGCCTCATATCTCACTCTATAATTTTGCCACACTGTATAAAATCTGGAATTGCCCCGAAAGATCGCTTTAGTATCTGTATTGTGCGATCCTGAAGAAAACCGATTTTGAAGAAGTCAAAAAATTCAAAGAAGAACTGGGCTCCGCGATTTGAGTTAAACTTCGTAACGTTCAAAACAACTCGAATCGTATTCTCGTTTTTGAATCTATCTTAAAGAAAATCGCATATCGGTTTTATATCGCTGCATATCTTCCGATCAATTGAATTTTCAAATTAAAAAAATCATTCCTGCATCTTGGAAAGAAGGATTTTGAAATCATCGTCTTCCAGAAAAGGCTTAAATTCTTCGAATTTAAGAAAGAAATCTTTCCTGTGTTTGAGGGAGATACAAACCGAAACGTAATGAAGTAGTTGCTTCCGGTCTTCTCTTTTGGCGAAATATCGGGCTAATAGAAAAGCGAAACGTGGGCTTTGAATTTTGTCGGGAATGAGATCCCTTGCTTTATCCAGTATTTTTTTGTCGAAATCGGGATCGATGTCTGTGCCAATACAAAGTATGCAAAAATAGGATATTGTAAAAGTATAATATATATTTTCTCGGTTGCCAGGTCGCGTTTGAAATCGGGTAAATCCAAAAATGCCCTCAGAATCTGAATCGCTTCCTGCATTTTTTCTTTTTTCGGATCTTTGTTAAAATCGGAATCGTTGGCGACGAGATTACTGATTCTCTGACACGTCCATTCCGTCAAAGCTCCACCCAAGTCGTTCAGAGAAAAATTGATCGATTGCAGCGATTTTACAAAGGTTGTATTGTTCTCGTTGAAATCGGAGACAAGGATCAGAGCGAGAAGGGAGGAATCGGAAAGCGAATTTCTAAAGCGCAATAACTCTTCAAAAGTGACTTTCGTTTTTCTACAATAGAGAGTAAGCATTTTTTTCGTTTTGTAGAACGGCTTTAGATCCGAGAAATTTGTATTGTCCGCGTAAAGAGTCCGAAGCGGAAGTTTGGAAAGAACCTCGAAGGATGATACGGGGGAATCGGACAGGTTGAGTTCTTCCAAATTTTTCAGGTTTTCTAAGTGTGAGATGTCGGTTACTTTCGTATTCGAAATCCTAAGACTACGAATTTTCGTAAAAGGTTTTAAAATCGATAGATTTTCAATCGGAATATCCTCAAAATCCAGGGATTCAAGTCTGCCGGATAATTCCATATTCAAAAATTCTAATTTTTCTAAAAACCGGGTAGGCGATCGTCAAAACTTCCGCTTAACGTGAGTTTTTTCAGTTTTTTGAAATCTTTTAATACACTGAGATCTGCGTTCGATTTCGTAATCGTCAGTTCTTCCAAACGATTTCCAAGAATTCGTAAAGGCGAAAGATCGATTCCGTTTTTGTTATGAATCGAAAACCGTTTCAGTTTGGAAAATGCGGATATAGGCTCTAGAGAATCGATTTGATCCGCTTCATAGATCGTAAACCGATCCGCGGCGAGAACAACTTCCGGATTTACGATGGTCTTGTGCATCGCAGCTTCTCTTTCGAATTTTTCTTTCCAGCCAATATTCAGTTGTTGGAACCAGTCTTCGGGTTTTAGTTTCATATTTCTGTTAGAGGTGCGCCGTTTGTATCGTAAAGTCAATCACTTAAATTTAGACAAGATGGCGCACTTCTGGGCATGAAAACGTGGGTTAGATGCAAGTATTAACCACAAAACAAAAAACCGAAAGTAATGATAACTGCAGTTTTGAGAAAACTATCCGGACTTCTTTGGGCATCGATGAATCTGGTAACTCAGAGTTAGAATAATGTTTCATCAAATGGTTTAATTGGTTAGAGAAGATGTATGATAAAGGAGGAATACTTGTTGGTTCAGTGCTGAAGCAAATTTGAATTTCAAATTTGATCCAGAACACGGACCCTTACGGAGGCGTTGATCGCCTTTGATCTTACAATACAAACGCTCGACTTTGTTAGGATATCTTTTACATCGCATGGTTGTACTCCGTAAGCTTGCCCGCGAATGGCAGCGTTGTAAATAGAGGAGCACATTAACGCGTAACAATTGAGACTTGGATCTATTTGCGTTCATGCCTGTTTGCGCAGGCAAACACTGTTACGGAAGTGAAGTGTCTTGAAGACCAAACGAGTCGATCCATCGCGAAATTGAGTTCGAGGCGTTCCGTAGAACGAAAGTTAGGCGATGTGATCCACCAGGTAGTTCAGAATTTCCTCCGCTTACAGATTATATCTTACGTGCGGAGGATGTTTGGAGTTTGTTAAGAAAAGCGGTAAACACATTGGTTCGAGGAAAAACGAATCACGAACTGGAAGGGTTCGAATGAATTCTGCAAGAATCCGCGAATTGTGTTCAGTAAGGGATCGCGCATTGCCCGATCAAAGTTAGGAATGACACGAAGCTCATTCAAAACTTCCGGTCTTAACCTCGCCCGCGCGCTTGTAATTCACAATGATGATACCATTGGGGGAAACTTGGCTTTCCATCACCTTGAACGCCGCCGGGATTGTGCCATCGACGAACAGCCTTTTTCCACTGCCCAACGTTAGCGGAAATATCTTTAACCAAAACTCATCGATTAAATCCTGTTTCATGAGAGTCTGAACAAGATTTGCG
>NZ_CP024871.1:2805000-2835000 GCF_000306675.2 Leptospira mayottensis 200901116 | reverse complement strand
TTCCTTGAGTGATCGCGCCGACGAAACAGCGCTTGCGTCTAACGTTCTTGCGACCACGACTCACTTCCTTGAATCCTGGGGCGACTGCGAAGTTACAAAGGGAATTTTCTCGATTCAACAACCTGCGGTTCGTCCTCTCTTTAATTCACGTTCTTTTGAAGACAGTTTGATCGCATTTGCGGGCGGTTCTCTCGGGGGAGAATCCAATTTTTACGAGTACGTTAAAAATTCTTGGATCAAAAAGCTAGGTTCGAAACAAAGATGGGAAGACCTTTTAAGAGTCGGAACTACAGTGAAAGCAGGGGATCGCAAGAAGGCTGCGGGTTCTTCCAGGAACTTCAACCGTTCTTCTTTGAAAAAGATCGAATCCGCTTCCGCCGGTCTCAAACTCGCGTTGTATGAAACATCCGCGATCGGAGACGGTAGAGCGGCAAACAATGCTCAACTTCAAGAGCTCCCGGATCCCGTAACGAAAGTTACTTGGGATAACTACATTCTTCTTTCTCCCGCTCTTGCAAAAGAAAAGGGGATTTCTTCCAACGACGTTCTGGTTCTCAAAACCACTACAAAAACGATCGAACTTCCCGCGCAGATCCAACCGGGTATGCACAAAGAAGCGATCGGGATCGCGGTCGGTTATGGTAGAACGGCGGCGGGAGCCGTAGGAACGGGAGTCGGTAAGAATGCTTACGTTCTTTCCGAAAACGGAATCTATTCCGGTATCACGATCACTTCCCTTGAAAAAACGGGAAAAACGTATAAATTAGCCTGCACGCAGCATCACCACATGTTGTCTCCTGGTTTCAGTTATCCGGATCGTCCGATCGTTCAATCGACTACGATCGACGAGTATCGCAAAAATCCTGCTTCCGGCAAGGCTCCTTCCGAAATCCCTAAGATCCTGAAAGACGGAAAACTCGTAAACGCTACGGGTGCAAATCCTACTTACCCATATCCTGGTTACAAATGGGGAATGAGCATCGATCTTTCCTCTTGCACCGGTTGCGGTTCTTGCGTGATCGCTTGCCAAGTGGAGAACAACATTCCGGTCGTAGGCCGTGATGAGGTTCGCGTCGGTCGCGAAATGCATTGGCTCCGTATCGACCGTTATTATATCGGCGAGCCGGATCAGCCCGAAACTCTTCAAGTCGCTCATCAACCAATGCTTTGCCAACAGTGCGACAATGCTCCTTGCGAAACCGTTTGTCCGGTTCTTGCAACCGTTCACAGTTCCGAAGGGATCAACGACATGGTTTACAACCGTTGTGTGGGAACTCGTTACTGCTCGAACAACTGTCCTTACAAAGTAAGACGTTTTAACTGGATGCAGCATTGGTACAACGGAGCGGAAGGTTCCAAAGCTCCTCGTTATTTGGGACTCAATCCCGAGGTTGCGGTTCGCGGTCGCGGGGTAATGGAAAAATGTAATTTCTGTTCTCATAGAATCGCGGAAGCAAAAATCGCCGCTAAAAACGAAGGCCGAGTTCTGAAAGACGGCGAAGTCAAAACCGCATGTCAGCAAAGTTGTGCGGCGGATGCAATCAGCTTTGGTAATACGAACGATAAGGATTCGGAAGTTGCAAAACTTTCTTCCAGTCCGAGATCCTTTCGTGTCCTCGAATATCTGAACGTCGGTCCTCAGGTCGCTTACCTGACCCGGGTCAGAAGCTCAATTTAATGGAGTAACGTAAAAAGCTATGTCAATGTCCAACGCAGTCAAAGAAGCCCTGGATATCCAGCCTCTTGTAACCGGCGGTAAGTCGGTTCGGGACGTTACTGAGGATATCTTAAGACCGGTAGAAGCGTTCCCCACTTCTCTGTGGTGGAAGGCTTTCCTTTTGGTTCTTACCATTACGGTCGTCGATTTAGGTATCATCGGATATCTGATGTGGGAAGGTCTTTATATCCTCGGGATCAACAATCCTGTGGCTTGGGGATTTTTCATCGTAAACTTCGTATTCTGGATCGGGATCGGTCACGCCGGAACTCTGATTTCGGCAGTTCTTTATCTGTTCCGTCAAGAATGGAGAACCGGGATCAACCGTGCAGCGGAAGCGATGACGATCTTCGCAGTGTTAACCGCCGCTTCCAATTTGATCATCCACATCGGAAGACCTTGGGTAGGATTCTGGTTGTTTCCGTATCCGAACGAAAGAGGACCTCTTTGGGTCAACTTCCGTTCCCCTCTGATTTGGGATACGTTCGCAGTTTCCACTTACCTTACGATCTCACTTGTGTTCTGGTATATCGGTTTGATTCCGGATATCGCGGCTGTAAGAGACCGTTCTAAGGGAGAAATGAAACGTAAGATTTACGATATTCTTTCTCTCGGTTGGGTAGGTTCCAACAAAGCTTGGTCTCACCTTGAAATGGTGGCGATGATCCTCGCTGCTCTTTCCACTCCTCTGGTTCTTTCGGTTCACACGATCGTATCCTTCGACTTCGCGGTTTCCATTCTTCCGGGTTGGCATACTACGATCTTCCCTCCATACTTTGTTGCAGGGGCTATTTTCTCCGGGTTTGCGATGGTAGTAACTCTGATGGTAATCGCAAGAGAAGTGTTCAACCTGAAAGACTATATCACCATGAAACACTTGGAAAACATGAACAAGGTCATCATGGTGACCGGTTTGATTGTGGGTCTTGCTTACTCCACAGAGTTTTTTATGGCTTGGTATTCCGGTAACGAATACGAAGGTTTTACTTTCGTTAACAGAGCCTTCGGTCCTTACGGTTGGGCTTACTTTATCATGTTCAGCTGTAACGTGTTTTCTCCTCAGGTATTTTGGTGGAAAAAACTCAGAACCAATATTCCGGTTATGTTTGTCATCTCTATCGTTGTAAACATAGGGATGTGGTTTGAAAGATACGTGATCGTTATGACGACTCACGCGGACTTTCTTCCTTCTAGTTGGGATATGTATATCCCGACCGTTTACGACTTCATGATGCTTATCGGAACGTTCGGAATCTTCTTCACGTTGTTTCTTCTGTTCTGCAGAATCATGCCGGTTATTGCGGTTGCGGAAGTGAAAACCGTAATGCCTCACAAAGACGGAGGACACCACTGATGATACATAAACCTCATAAAGAACAATTTCATACGTTTGAAGAAACGAGCTCGGGAGTCTTCGGGCTTTTCGATTCGCCTTCGGAAATCATCGCGGCGGCGGCAAAAACCAAAGAGAAGAATTACACGGGCTTTGATTGTTTTACTCCGTATCCGGTTCATGGATTGGACGACGCGATGGGAATTCCCCGTTCCGGTCTTCCATGGGTGACTTTTTTCATGGGACTTTTTGGATGTACGGTAGGTTTCGGAATGCAGTATCTGACTCACAAGTTCGATTGGCCTATCAACATCGCTGGTAAAAATTTAAACGCATGGTTCGCTTATATTCCGATTACGTTCGAATTCACCGTGTTTATGGCCGGCGTGGGAACTGCGGCTGCGATGTTCTTTTTAACGAAACTTCCGAAAGTAAATCGTAAAGTTTTGCATCCGGACATCACTACGGACAAGTTCGCACTCTGGATTCCTTCCTCTTCCAAAGGTTATAAGGAAGACGAAGTTGTAAGTTTTATCAAGGGCCTTGGCGGAAAGAACGTCGAGGTTGTGAAATAGGAGCAGGGACAAAATGAAATATGATAAGAACTTGTCCCTTATTGGACAGAACCGGGAACGTAGAATGCGTGGCGCTGAGTTCCGATTTTTCGGCTTTTCAGTGATCGAAAACTTAAGTCTAAAGACTCACTGTAAATCCCTGATTTTCCTTTTCGTTGCTGTCCTTTTTTGGAACTGCGAATCGAAAACACCTCCTCTGGAATATTTTCCGGACATGGCGGATTCTCCGGCAAGAGAAGCCCAGGAAGTGGACCCGATCGCGCATAACGGAGCGGCTTCCAGAATTCCTCCGAAAGGAGCGGTTCCGGTTGGATACTATCCATACGAATATCTCGGATTGGACGTAACACAATTACCGAACAAAGGACTTTCCAACCCTTTCAAAAGTGACTTGGCAAATCTCCAAAGAGGAGAGGCCAAATACCAAACGTATTGCTCTCCTTGTCACGGTGTAAGAGGTGCTGGGAACGGAACCATCGTTGGTCCGGCTCCGAGAATCGGATTTCCGGTTCCCGCCGTGATCTCACCTAAGATCCAAGGATATTCCGACGGACAGATCTATCACGTGATCACTGCCGGTTGGAGTAGAATGAAAAGTTATGCTTCTCAAATTTCCCCGGAAGATCGCTGGAAGATCGTTCTCTACATGAGAAAACTCCAGGAATACGACAACAGAACGAAAAAAGACGTGGTTAGGAATTAAGAATCATGGAAGTCAAAGTCGAACAAAATCTGATTCACTTCAAACTCGACTCCAAGACCCGCAGTGCCCTTTTCGGGATGATCGGGATCGGAGTACTCAGCTTACTCATCGGGTATTTTACCCTTTCCCATACTCCTCCGAGGCACGAAGGAGGACATTCTAATCCTGCATGGTCTGCGTTTTTGATTGGAACTTTTTTTATCACCGGGATTTCTCTCGCGGGAGTTTTCTTTACCGCGATCAGTAATATTACGGGAGCTCATTGGTCTATTACTGTAAGAAGGCTTGCGGAAGGTTACGGTTTATTTCTTCCCGTCGTTGCGGTTCTGCTTCTAATTACTACAGTCGGAATTCACGATCTCTACGAGTGGAGTCATGAAGAAGTCGTAGCACACGATCATCTTTTACAACACAAGAAGCCTCTTTTGAATACTCCTTTCTTTGTGATTCGTATGATTCTTTTCGGAGCGGCTTGGTCCGTTTTCGGATGGTTATTCTACAAACGTTCCACGAAACAAGACAGCGATAAGGACGTTTCTCATACTCAGTTCAATGCAAGATTGGCCGGAGGATTTATCGTATTCTTCGCTCTTTCCTTCTCTCTTGCTTCTTTCGATTTGATAATGTCCTTAACTCCACATTGGTTCTCAACCATGTTCGGAGTATATTGTTTCGCGGGTGCGTATCAAACCGGACTTTCTACACTTGTAATCATGATCTACTTTCTGAAAAAGAAAGGATATCTCGGAAACCTCGTAAACGAAAACCATATTCACGATATCGGCAAGTTCATGCTCGGTTTCTGTGTGTTCTGGGCTTACGTTGGGTTCTCTCAGTTTATGTTGATCTGGTATGCGAACATCCCGGAAGAAACATTCTTTTACGAGCAACGATTGACCGGTGGTTGGGAAGTGTTCACTTACGCTCTTCCTTTTATCAAGTTTATTCTCCCGTTCTTGTTACTCTTAAACAGACCGAGTAAAAGGGATATCAACTTCCTCGTAAAAGTGTCGATCTGGATCGTGTTTACGCAAGTGATTGAAATCTATTGGCTGGTATTTCCCGCTAATTTCGAAAATTTCCAACTTTCCGGACTGATCGTAACACTCGGAGCGGTGATCGGTTTTATCGGTCTCTTTGCTTTTGTGGTTTTGAAACGTTACGAGTCTGCGGCTCTAATCCCGGTAGGAGATCCAAGGTTGGATCAATCCTTGCACCATCACCAATGAGAGGAAGAAGAATGAAAAGGAATATTACACTTGTCGCTTTATTGATGGGGGCTGGGCTTTTTTTAGGAGCATGTTCCAAATTAGCACAGGTTACGAATCATAAAAACTGCGATCCATCTCTACTCAATCCTTCTTTGGAGCCTACGGTTCCCATCTTCTCGGAGGCGGATGCGACTTCGGTTATAAAGGAAAGAATCACACCGGGTTCCGTAGTCAGAGTGTATGATTACAGAAATCACGAAGCGAATCCGAAACCGTTTGTTCGCATTAAGACTGAAAAAACCGAAGGTTGGATCAATCCTCGTTGTTTGGTCATAGGACAGGATCCTGAAAAATCCGTCTTTAGTTGGGGATACCGCAAAGACTACGCTCATTTCTATAACCCTGAAGATCACGAACATTATCCCAATGGATACGAATTCCCGGAATACGCCTCTCTTCCAAAGGATAAGGTTCCATTGGCGGAACTTGCCCCTGAACTAAAAAAATAAGCTCAACCCTTAGTCAAAAAATATTGGTGAGTTCCATGTCGCTTCGAAAGAAGGACATGGATTTTTTTTTGCCTATTTGGTTTTTGGATAATTCAGCAGACGACGTTCGAAAGAAGAAGCGTATATTTTGAATATTATAGATATTTAAATAATATTTTGCGCGACGATTTGACGAAATCAACACTTTGTCAGAGTTGGCTTGTAAATTAGTGATAAAATGTATTAATAAAAAATCACTTGTCTTTTGGTCTGATTTCCGTTTTATAGATTATAAAAGGATGAGGCGCTTTTATTCGGTTCTTAAGCGTGGAATTGTTCAAGGGATAATTTTATAAAATGAATAAGCTGATAAGAAAAATTTTAACGGTTGTGTGGGTTCTTGCGACGATCGGTTGCAGCAGGCATTATTACGTGAAGGAGTTTCCTGTTTCCGGGAAAGCGAAAGTGGAAAAGGCTCCTAAAATTGCATATCTCGGTTTTAGAACGTATCAATCCAGAATAACCGGGTCTGCGAGCAGAAGGACTACGTATACAGCTGAGTTAGTCTATGAAACTAGAACTATTCCGAAGTTGGAAAACGGTGTTTTTATCAATCAGCTGAAAAGCAGCGGATTTAGAGGTGATATTCCTTCCGATAAGGTTCAAGCTTTTGCGATGGAATATCTGGGCGCAGTAAAATCAAGCGGCGCTTTGGAAATTTCCACATTGGTCGATGTGGAAAAAAAGGGCGGCGACGTAAAAATATTTAAACTCAGAAACTTTCCGGTGGATTACTATGTGATCGGAGTTCATGGGCCCGCGTTTCGGGAGAATACCAATTTGGGAATCTCTGTCGTTGGAGTTTTCTCCTCCTTATTTTCGATGGTTACTTTGGGATTGATCCCGGTGTATTCGTCGGATCTCGCAAAAACGGAAGTAAAAATTTATGATAAAAATCTAAAATTAGTAAACAGTTTAGAATATGATAATTCCTATTCTACGATCGATGCGATATGGGCATCGCCGAATCCGCCTCACTGTAAAATGCTGGAATGTACAGAGCAAGTCGGTTCGCCACCCGGCTTTGTCTATTCCGAAATGGGCCCGAGAATCGAGGAGGATGTTTTGAATTCGATTCAAAAATCTGTTACCCCTGCCAATTAAAAAACAGCCTTTGTCAAAATGGGGAGCGGAATTTACCTGCCCCACTTCCGAATGGATTCCAAAAAAAATATACGTATCTTGTATCTGGAGTTCGTCAATTTAACATATATATCAAAGGGCAACAAGCCCTGCAGACCGAATAAGAATAAAATTCCTTCTATCGGCTTGAACTAAGATTTTGATGTACATTTTTCCGAAATACTAAAAAAATGGTATCGTTTCCTATTTTTTCTTTCCGAAGGTATTTGATTCTTCTTTTTAATTGCAAAGAAGAATCCTTTAGGAGAATTTAATGTGAGAAGCGGATCGAACAAAATTTAGTTCCGCAGATTTCGGAAAATTTATGAGATATGATCAAAAATTTGGATTTCTCGTTTTTGTCTTTTTGTTTCTCTTCGACTGTAACTATCATTACTACGTGCAAAAAACTTCCATAGAGAGTGGATCGATTCCGAGCTTATCCAAGGTGAAAATCGCTTATATTGGCTTTCGTCCATATTCCACGGAGATGACAACTTCTTCTCCGGAAACGAAGGTTTATACGGCCAATCTGATGTATCCCGATCGGACTGTATTTAAATTTCAGAATGGAGTTTATGCATCTGATTTGAAATCGATTGGATACAGAAAGGACGTGCCTTCTGATAAAGTTAAGAAGTTCATTCAGGATTATTTGAACGAGGTAAAGGACAGCGGAGTCCTTGAACTTACATATGTAACAAGCGTCGAAAAGAAAGGAAAAGAGAGAATTTTCAGATTGAAGGATATAGGTGTGGATTATTACGTGCTTGGAATTCATACACCGGCGTTTCAGACTTCGAAACATTTTGGTAGTAGTGCGCTTCAATTGTTCTCTTCTATTTTTTCCGTGATAAGTTTTGGACTAATCCCAAGTTATGCGTCTTTACAAGCGGGGACCGAAATTAAAATTTATGATAAAAATTTAAATCGGCTTACTTCCATCAAATATGATCATGGATATTCGGTTTTGGGTGCGGTATGGGCATCCTCCGTTCCAGAGGAGTGTCGTAGAATGGGATGTAATGCTCTCAAACAAGTGGTTTCTCCTCCTAAGTTTGTATACCAAGAATTAGGGCCTCAATTTGAGATGGATATCGTAAATTTTATACAAGCTCGATCTGTATCCCGCAAGTGATATGATTTGTGGAGAATATTTCCAAAATAGTATTTTTTTCACATTTCCATTTGCAGTTTGAAACAAGCGTAATTTGTCGCGATCGATTCTATGCAAAAAAAGTGTTCTCTCTTGAGGATTCATGAGCTTTCTATAATATCCGATAGCTTTTTACAATATTTCGGCCGGATCCACTTTCTGATAAATTATTAAAAGACCGTCTTAAAAACCTTAGCTTGTAGTTGGATTTCGTACAGAGAATCGTAATATGGGTTCTACAATGAAAATCTTTGGGAGATTTTTTAGTCTTTGAAGTTCTAAATTTTTTTGTAGCGTAACGTATGAGTTTTGGAACCTGCTTGTAAATTCTGAACGGGCTCTAATTTTCCCGAGAAAAAATAGAATTGAATTCCATAGGAAGAGAAACTCGCGGGGACTCGCGTGATTCTGGAATTAAAATTTTTTCGTCGTAAAACTGGATTTCTATTCCGTCTTTCGTTTCTTCCAAAAAAGGACTTAGATCGGAAAGGCAATTGCGATCCGGTCTGAACTTTAGTTTCTTATGATTTACAGTTCTTGCAAAAAGGCATCCGTTTATGTCTATAGCGAAAATCAAATCTTTCAGGGTGTACGAATTGTCGGACTCTGCAAGAAAGAATAACGTTCCTTCCGATTCTTTACACGCTATTAAGTGAATCGGATAACCTTCCAGTTCCAGATAACCGTTTTCCGTCAATTCTCCGAAACGATTATCGATGTATATTCCGAACTCATCCTCATGAAGATTTTGGCGAAAGTAAGAGAGTATTTCTTTTTGATCGATTCGATTTTCTTGAAAGATCCAACGGTCTTCCGAATCCACAAAAATTTCGCTATTGAATCTGCGAGGAGAAGGGTTTTGATTCTGGGAAGTTTTCATCGTTCGTTATCCTTATAACGGTAAGCCACGCCTTCGATTACTCCCATTTCGCCGTTTACATAACCGATTACAACTGTGTTACCGTCTCCATTGCCGGATTGAATGAGAGTGGGAGGAATGCTTAGGATTCCTTTGCCTGTAAAAATAACGCCATCCATATGATTCGAATACAATTCTTTTTTGAGATTGGTAGTCAGATAGTCTGGGATTCTTCCGTTTGTAAAGGAGCGAATGATAACTTTTCCGTATGTACGATATGGTTTGGGGGGAGAAGAAGTCCGGATTTCGATTTCGTTCCAGGAACTTTTATGAGAAAAACCGAATTCTTCCCTTAAAACCGTTTCCGGAATAAATTCTACGGATTCACAAGAAAAAAGAGTGGTAAGTAGAATTGGTACCGAAAGAATCTTCGAAATCTGCAAAAGAATGCGAAACCGAAAAGAATCCGGGTACATGATTCCATTCAGAAAGACCGGAAACAGTGTGCAAGTGTTTTAATCTTGTTTCTCGCTTACCCGAGAAGTGAGTTGTTCGAAATAAATTCAATGTTATGATAAAACAGGATAAGGGAAACCGGTTCGGATTTCGATCATTCGAATCCCTTTAAAACTTCAAATGGAAGACACAGAGTTAGAGAAAAGGTCTAGGGAAAACGTACTAAAAATTGGTTACTGTTCTTTGGACGAGATCGAAGAAAAGGTCAAAGCGTTCCGAGTGATGAACCAGAATGCGGTCAAAAAGAGATATATCATTACGAGAGAGCCGATTCTTGATAATGGGGGAGGAACGATTCTTACTAAGGCGGCTGAAATCGACATATCCGCTGCAAAACTTTTGAGAAGACATTTTAAAGGTTCTCAGATGTTCAAGACATTCCAGCCCGATGAAGGGATTGTAATTATTTCGGACATGACTTCCGCAGAGGGAGTTTCCTTTACGATGGATATCGTGACTCAGATCATGAACCTTGGGGGCGGGGCTTACGAAGGATTTATTGATCGTGTGGATAGCTTTGCGGAATTCATAAATTTATTGAAAAAGTCCCTTTTTCCGAAACTCATCATCATTGGTTATATACAGCAGAGTCAAGTTCAGTCCGAATTGATGAATTTCGTTCGAGTGAAACGAGTGGATAATTATCTTCGAGCGGTTGAACTTTCGCACAGTCTTTATAAATCGAGTCCTTATTTCCCAAAAATCAAACAGGTTGAAATCTCGCAGCACGATCCAAAAAGTTGGGGTCGTTTTGTCGTTGAAATCATTCGAGAATATACTCGTCCCTATCTCTTGGAAGAAATATAAAATCCGGCGAAAAGTATTTCCATATTTTACTTTTCAAAGATTTTAAATCCATTTTACAAAAACTTAGATGAAAAGCTTATCTATTATTTCTACGTCATTTTTTTTAATTTAAGAGTTTGTCTGTGTAAATTTTAGAATTTCTATTATTGCGAACTTACTGCAAACAGATAGGCCTTAAAAAAGAGTTCCTCTACAAACCATTCAAGTTGCTTCTTCTATTCATTTTATAAAATGCGATTGCGGTTAGAAGAAAAAGTATATACATTGAGAACTCCCACATTTTAATGCGAACTGACTAACTGAATTCTCTTTGAGTATTGATACATTTCTAAATAAAAAGAAAGAATCAGACGATCAATATTCGATTTATTCACCCAAAAGGCGCTCGCAATGAAACAAGCACTTACTTATCAAGATGGAAGTTCCAATAAATTTTGGAATATAGAAGTTCATGGAAATTCGTTTACAGTAACGTATGGAAAAATCGGAACGGCCGGACAAACCCAGACTAAAACATACGACAACGAAGACAAGTGTCTAAAAGAAGCGGAAAAACTTTTGAGTGAGAAGTTGAAGAAAGGATATCAAAGTTCCGGTGAAAGTGAACCTGCCGTTTCGGTTGTTTCTTCAAAGACGGAAGACAAAGAATCGAGAAAAAGTAAAACGGAACCAAAAGACGTCAAAGCCGAATCAAAGTCGGGAACAGATCAATCCGCAATAAACGACACATCCAACGAAACTCTACAAACCCATTCCAAAAATGGAAATCATAAAATTGAAGAGAAGAAATTAAAGGAACCGATTGAAAAGACTTTAGGGCTTTCTAAAGAAGATCTTTCCTTTCGTTCCGACATTACTCCGGTTCGTCCCAAAGAGGAGCCCAAAGCGTTCGAACTCAAAACAAGAATCGAAGGACTTTCTACTTTAAAAAAAGGAATCAATTGGCGGACCGTAGATTGGACAAATCAAAATATTCCGTTGTTTATGAGCAAACAAGAAGCTCATTTTTGGTTTTTAGCTCTGACTTGTATGGAGGGTTTGTCCGGCGACTATGAAGAAAAGGAAAACAAACGGACTATCCAAAAACTGCAAGATTTCTTAAGTTCCCAAACGATAGACGGAAATTTAACTCTTGAAAAAGGGATGGAATTTTTGGAGCGAAAAGAAGAAGCATGGGAAGAGAAAAAAATTACTCCTCCATCCTACATCGTATTCCCGTTCTACCATTTATTCGGCTTGGAAAAAACAATTCACTTTCTTGTGACTTACAATCACCCGAATGGTATGAAACAACAGGATTTGACCAACGGAAGTTACTACGAAGGTTTTGTTCGTCTCTTGCCGATTCTGGACGAATCAGAAAGAAAACTTTGTAAGGAGCTTATCAAACCACATCTAAAATCAAAAGAATTGGAAGAGGACGAAATCATCGCGCCTTATTTGATCGCCTTGGATCTGGGAATGAAAGAAGAATTGTTACCGATTGTGGAATCCTGGAAATCTAGGAAACCGGCCACAAACTATTTTTATTCTAACTATCGAAAAAACATTATTTTTGCATTAGAAAATCCTGAAATAGTAAAACGCAATATGCGTAAAATCGGACATTTATTCAATTCCGTGGAGGAAATAAAACAATGGCTTGGGATCACCGGTTATTCGGATTTGGAATGGGTGACACTTTCCGTCAAAGAGGTGTTCAACAACTACAACAATGAAGAATATAAGGAAATGCTAAAGTTATTTTTGGGCGTCAGGGCGCCGGAAGCCGCAAAACCGATGTTGCAACTTTACGCCGTTCCCAAGCTGGCTGCCGAAAGCAAAAACTGGTTTACGGAGCATCCTTATTTTGCGATCGAAGGCCTTGTTCCGGCGGTGTTAGACGAAGACAAAAAAAATTCCGAGTTGGCGATCGACATTCTACAATCTTTGTTCGCGAGAGGATATGGAGAAGTGATCGTTAGAGAAAGCTCGAAATCTTCTCCCGAGATCCAGGAAAAAATCAAAAACGAAATATTAGAAAATTCTACTTTTGCGGCAGAACCTTTCGACGATTCTACGACTCCTAGTTGGCTTTCCGATGCGATCAAAGCGGTTCCGAAAGGGAAAGCGATCTCCTGGGTCGTTGCGGAAGAACTTCCTCCGATACTCATCCAAAAGCGTAAATTGTCCGCTCAGCAAGTAACGGTCGTATTATCCGAGTTAAAAGAGAAAGGTCTCGAAGAAAGTTCTACTCTTTTAAAAAGTTTGAAAGAGCATGGGGAACCCACAAGTCTTGACAATTTCGTTTGGAAACTTTTCGAACTCTGGATTTCTCTCGGAGCTTCGAGCAAGGACAAATGGGCGTTTACCGCCTTAGGTAAGTTAGGTGGAGATAGGATCGCTCTCAAGTTGACTCCACTGATTAAAGTATGGCCTGGAGAATCCCAACACCAACGCGCGGTATTAGGTTTGGAAATTTTAAAAGCGATCGGTTCCGATACGGCTCTTATGCAGTTGAACGGAATCGCCCAAAAGGTGAAGTTTAAAGGTCTTAAAGAGATGGCCAATACCTTTATGGAATCGATCGCTAAGAAAAAGGGACTTAGAAAGTCGGAACTCGAAGATCGTGTGATTCCAGATTGCGGATTGGACGAGTATGGAAAACGCGAATTCGATTTTGGTTCTCGTAAGTTTCAGTTTGTCTTCGGTCCGGATCTGAAGCCGATGATAAAGGACGAAGACGGTAAAATCAAGGATGATCTTCCAAAGCCCAACTCGAAAGACGATGGGGACTTGGCAACTGCTTGTGTTGAGGAATGGAAGCTGATGAAAAAACAGATCCGTGAAGTCAGCAAGATCCAAGGGCAAAGAATGGAACAGGCTATGGTGACCGCAAGGAGATGGAAAGTAGAGGAATGGGAGATGCTGCTCGCCAAACATCCGTTAATGACACATATCGCGAAAACGATTCTTTGGTGGGTCCATTTTCCGGATCGAAATGATTCGATCGAAGTATTTCGTCTCACCGAAGAGCGAGACTACGCAGACATACATGACAAATCTTTAAACCTTCAAGGAGGATCTTACGTCGGCATCGTTCATCCGCTTTTACTTTCCGTGGAGGAAAAAAAATCTTGGGGGCAATTGTTTTCCGATTATGAAATTATTCCTCCGTTTTCTCAATTGGGAAGACCTGTTTACGTTCTTTCGGAAGAGGATAAAAACAAAAACGAAATTCCCGGGTTTAACAAACAAAAATTAAAAGCGGAGCAATTGGTATTCGGACTGGAGAAAATGGGTTGGTCTAGAGGTTCGGGTGGAGACGGAGGTGGTTTCGACGAACATTCCAAACAATTTCTTGGAGATGATGTAACTACGGTTATACGATACGATGGAGACGATCTTGCGTATGGGAATATAGGCGGTCAAAATTTGGACTTGGAAGGAGCTTATTTTGTCAAAGGACTTCGGGAACCTTCTTCTTACGAAAACAAGGAAACAAAACTTTCCTTGAAAGAAATCAATCCAGTCGCTTTCAGCGAAACCTTACATGCTTTGCTGCAGGTTTCCGGATTTTCCTATCCCGCCTCGAACGAAAGCGGTTTAAAAACGGCGCAGGACGCTCTACTGAAAAGTTTGAAAACTCCCGAGAAAAAAGAAGAAACATTCGATGAAATCGATTATACTGAAATTTACAACGGCTTCTCGGCTGCCTGGAAAAAATTTCTTTCCAATTCTCACGAGATCACAAAATCGAAAAATCACAAAAACATTCCCAAAATCACCCAACTGAGCATAATAAGTTCTGATAAGATTTCTTCTCTTCAAGAACTTAAACATTTCACAAAACTGGAAGAATTTGAAATCGCCGAACCCGTAAAAGACGCATCTATTTTGGCGGAACTCAAAAATCTGAAAAAAATCGAAATTCGAAATTGGGACGTGAAGGATCTTGCCGTTCTGAATTCCTGCACACAATTGGAGGAAGTGCAACTGAGATATATTGAAGGTTTCGAAAGTGATTTTGATTGCAGCGGTTTGTTAAAAGAATCCAAAGCAAAGATTGTTTTGGATTTTTCCCAAAATAAATTCGAACGTTTGCCCGATGCGGTGACCACTTTCCAAAGTCTCACTTCTCTTTCTCTGAATAATTGTAGTCTTTCGGAGATTCCGGAAAGTATGGGTAATCTGAAACGGCTTACGGAATTGAATCTAAGTCAAAATAAACTAACCTCGTTGCCCGCGAACTTAGGATCTTTGGATCAGTTAACCGAACTCGACATCAATTCCAATCAGTTTTCCACCATCCCGGAACCGGTATTGTCTCTCAAAAATCTCAAAACACTCTTGATTAGCTGGAATCAACTTTCTTCTCTACCCGACGACATCGGAAATCTCACCTCTTTGACGAATCTGAGTGTTCATGAAAATCAACTTTCCGGTCTTCCTACTTCGATTCAAAATCTGACTTCCTTAAAGAGGCTGGTTTTATCGAAAAATAAGTTTTCTGATTTTCCAGAACCGATTTTGTATTTAAGCAATTTAACAGATTTATTGTTAAATGGAAATCCCATTCGTAGCTTACCGGAAAGGATCGACAATCTGTCTCACCTCAAATCTTTAGACATCGAAAATACGTTGGTCGAGTCCTTGCCGGAAAGTATAGAGAAATTGACCCAGTTGGGAACTTTACGTTTAAAGGGGAGCAAGCCAAAGAAGTTCCGGACTTTTTAGACAACATGAAATCTCTTGCGAAGATTACTTTTGAAAGTGAAGAATTCAATAAACTCAAACAATGGTGTGAGTTCGAATATAAAGAATATATGAAACTGAAATCAAGTAAATTTCCGGTAGCTGCGACAAAGATCAAATGGCTGTTTTCCACAAAAGAGGCC
Source organism: Leptospira mayottensis 200901116 (assembly GCF_000306675.2). NCBI lineage: Bacteria > Pseudomonadati > Spirochaetota > Leptospiria > Leptospirales > Leptospiraceae > Leptospira > Leptospira mayottensis. The sequence goes on along the minus strand of NZ_CP024871.1, from coordinate 2,819,576 downwards.
GATTTTTTAAAACTCAACCAATGGGAAGTAAAACTAAAAATTTCCGAAATATACGACCGTAAGTCTGAGAAGTTCGCCTCCGAAGTGTATGCGTTAGCCGCCATATTAAAGGACCAGGGAATTTTTTCCATCGCCTCCCGAATGACTGGAGACCGATACATCAACACAAGGATTCCGTTCAATCGGGCTCGTTATTTTGCATTGACCGGTCAAAAGGAACCTATGTTGGAAGCGATTCGAAAAGCGATCCAATTAGGCAAGAAGCCGGAAGAATTCCTAGAGGAAAGCGATTTCGCTTCTTTCAAAACGGATCCGGACTTTTTGGAGGCGATCCATTCAAAATGTTGAAAGTGTGTAAAGAGTGGGTGCATTATATTTTTAAAATACATTTTTAAGCTTCGAGTGGAATGGTATATTTGGAAATATGCATGCAATTTTTTGCACATAAGACGTACGGATAGCGAATCGATCAGGGTGTACCTCTGCAAATGCCGCTTGGCTTCAAAGCGCAGAGTTCCGCTCTCGGTAACTCAGTCCTTCTCCCTATGGGTCGAAAGATAGTGGTCAAGAAATTGTATTTTATTTGGAATGGGTTTAGGATCTGTTTTATCAATTTCTTGACCCCGCTTCGATTGCTCACGCATCTAAAAACGGACAAACATTCGTTTAAGCCAAATGTGTATGAAATATATTTAAATTTTAAGATGTATTAAAATGATTACTCGTTTATTGCCTAGGAACACGAAGTATGAAATCGATCTTTTGCAAAAGAAAAAATAACGAATCAATTTGAGAATTTAGAAAATGAAAGAAAAGCAGAATTCACTTTTAGAAATTCAAAAACCTCCCGCAGAAAAGCTATACGCCGAGGAATTGGACCGGCTTAAAAAAAGGGATGAAACGAAACCGAAACCTTTTGGTTGGAACCTTTCTCCCCAGGCAGTCATTGATTTCGTGTTAGGCGATATGAATTTCGAAATTTCTCCCAAGTTTGTAGGAGAACGAAATTTCATCGAATGTTGTATCGTTGCTCTGGCCACCAATCGCGGACTCATGTTAATCGGAGAACCCGGAACCGCCAAAAGTTATTTGAGCGAACTTTTAGCGGCGGCGATTTCGGGAGATTCCTCTCTTACGATCCAAGGTAGCGCCGGGACCACGGAAGATCAGATCCGTTATTCTTGGAATTATGCTCTGATGCTTTCGGAAGGACCGTCCGAAAAATCCTTAGTTCCGGCGCCGATTTACGAAGGTATGAAGTTCGGTAAGATCGTTCGTTTTGAAGAACTTTCCCGTTGTCCGGGAGAAGTTCAAGATACGTTACTCTCCATATTAAGCGATAGGGTTTTACACATACCGGAATTGAACGGAGAAGAGAACGTACTCTTTGCAAAACAAGGATTTAATGTTATTGCTACTTCCAACACTCGCGACAGAGGAACCAACGAGATGAGTTCCGCTTTAAAGCGAAGATTTAATTTCGAAACGGTAGTGCCGATTTCGAATATTTCAGAAGAACAAGCGTTAGTAGAACGAGAAATGGAACGTTTGTTAAAACAAGCAAACGTTCCGGTAAAACTTCCGGAAGATTTGACTCAAGTGCTTGTGACCTGTTTTCACGAATTAAGAAATTCTAAAACGATTTCGGGAAAAGCTTTAGAGCCTTTGAGTTCAACCTTGAGTACCGCTGAAGCCGTCAGCGTTGGATTTTCAGCCGTTTTACACGCTTATTACTACGACGAAGGAAAAGTTAACGCGGGTCATATCGTTTCCAACATGCTTGGTTCCGGCGTAAAGGATTCTGTGGAAGATTTAAAAAAAATAAGACATTACTTTGACCAAGTAGCGGCATACAGAAACGAACGCCCTTGGTCCGAGTTTTATCGGTCGCGAAAACTTTTGGACCGGAATTCTTAACTATTATAAAAAATTCAAAAACAGAATATATTAGCTCTGGGAGCGGCTAAGGAATTAAGTCTTGGAATTTATAAAACATGAAATTTGAATATTTAAAAAAATGATTTTACGAAAAATTATAAAATCTGTTTCCGAATCTCTAAAAATCCGGTTGGGTTTTTGGCAAAAATGTGAACTTGTGGAGATTCTCGCAGATTGTGTTTTTTGACAAATTGAGCGCTTTTTTACTTTATTGAGTTGGACCAAATTATAATGAGCATTTTAAGGAGTTATGGCCCTTTCTTTTGAGAGAAAATCATTTTAGAAAAATATAGAACTTGTCCCAAAACTTCGATGGAAATATCATCGCGAATTTTTCACAAAATGAAGGAGTTCCCACAGATTGGCTATTTATTGGCTTTCAAATAGACTCTATTGTTGTTACGTTTTTGTTGGAGTTCCTATATTCTTAGGTTTTGGGACAGCTGATAATCGGTTAAGCAATGAAGTGTAATTCGTTTTAAAATTATGTTAAAGTTTGTTAGTTACTCCGTATTTTTACTTGTAAGAAGCGATTTAATATGAATTCGGTTTCCTTTTTTCCGGTAAGACATTATAGCGTGGCTGCGTCACTCGCTCTTGAAAAATACACGAACGAATTGCGGCCTTCTGCGATTTTAATCGAAGGTCCTTACGATTTTAATCCTAAGGTGGACGAGTTATTTTTACCTCACACATTGCCGATTGCAATTTATAGTTTCGTTAGAGACGAGGAGGGATTTTCCAGAGGAGCATATTATCCTTTTTGCGATTATTCTCCCGAATGGATTGCTCTCAAAACCGCTCGATCTTTACAAATCCCAGCGCGTTTTATCGATCTGCCTTGGGCAGATATTTGTTCGATCGAAGATTTTTCAAAAAAACAGACTTCGGAAACGATACTGTTGTATGACAACGAACCTTTTTGGAACAACGCATTCGTCCGTAATCTCTGCAAGAAAATGGGAGTTTCCAATTTCGACGATTTATGGGATGAACTTTTTGAAACAAATCACCTAACACAAATAAACGAATATCGAGAACGCGCTTCTCTCTTCTGTAATTATGTCCGAAAGGAAGATGCAGATTCCAAACAGACGATTCTGCAAAGAGAAGCCTTTATGGCGCATCAAATACGACTTGCACAAACGGAGTTCCAAGGTTCGATCCTGGTCGTGACTGGAGGTTATCATTCATCCGCACTTGAAGAAAGAATTTCTAAACCTCCCTCGATGGACGAACTCTCTTGGGCAAATCGGAAAGAAAGTTCCTATGATCGAGGAATCGCTTTGACTCCGTATTCGAATTCAAGATTGGGTGCGGAGAGCGGTTATCGTTCCGGTATGCCGAGTCCGGGGTTCTACGATTTTGTTTGGGAGAATTTTCGAAAAAACGAATCGTTCGATCACCGTCCATTTGTTCACAAGATCATGAAAATGTTGCACCAAAAAGGAGAACGGTCGAGTTCTGCGGATCGGATCGCTTCCGAAACTATGAGCAGGGCCTTAGCGGATCTACGAGGCCACAAAAACATTTGGAGAAGAGATCTGATCGACGGACTTCGTGCAACGCTTGTAAAGGATGAAATTGCAAGAGACGCGGGACATCCTTTACTCGATTCCATTTCGGAAGTGATGCGCGGTGATTGTATCGGTTGTTTAGCAGAAGGAACCTCCCTTCCTCCAATTGTTTCCGACATCGAAACTACATTAAAAAAAATGAATCTTTTAGCAAAACGGGAAAAGAAAATTCTCGAACTTCGGCTGATGAATTCGGAACAAAGGGAACAGAGTAAAGTTCTCCATTGTCTCCGCCTCTTAGGAATTGCCGGCTATTCTCTTTTGGAGAATACCGATATGATCTCTCGAAAGGATCTTGGAGACGTAAAAGAAAAATGGAATATTATCCAAGATAAGGAGTTCCATTCTTCCTGTATCGAAGCTGCTCGATACGGCGGAACGCTTTCCGAAGCCGCTACGGGATTTTTAAATTGGCGTATCCGTTTTGAAACGGATCCCGAGATCGCGGCTTCTTGTCTTATCGACGCTGCGTTAGCCGGTATTGGAAGGTGTTCGACCTTTTTATTGAAGCAACTTTCCGAGATTATTCCGAACGCGTTCGATTTTATCAGAGTGTGCGGTGCTTTGAACCATATCGTTTACTTATACGCATACGACGAAGTTTTAAAATTAGAAAACAGGGAAAGCTTAAAAGGGGTTTTACGGGAAACGTATCAGAGATGTCTCAACCTTTTGGATCGATTAGGAGTAACTTCCTCCCAAGGACTGGAACAAGCTCGAGGAATTCGGACGATCGTACAAACGTATCAGTATTGTTCTGAGTCTTTGGAGTTGTCTTTGGAGGAAATTAGAGACGTGTTATTTAGGGTCGGAGACGATTCTGAAATTGATCCTTTCGTTCGAGGCGCGGTTTGCGGGGCTCAATGGAAATTGAACTTAGCGTTAGCGGACGCGATTCTTATTCAGTTAAATTCATTTTACGATTCCTCTGTATTGGGAGATTTTTTATCCGGACTTTTTTTAATCGCTCGCGAAACCGTTCAAAGGGATAAAATCCTGTTAACCGCCTTAAACAATAAAATATCAGAATTATCGTATATAGAATTTTTAGAGGCCCTGCCTGCGCTTCGGATGGCTTTTACTTTTTTCACTCCGAGAGAAAAACATCAAATAGGTCGGAATTTATCCGAGATTATAAACCCCCCCGTGGACGAACTAACCGATCAAGAGGATTTAAAAACGGTTCTCAGGGCGATTGAATTTGAGAGAATCCTATTTGAAAACGCGTCCAAATATGGAACTCGAATTACTTAGGAGAAATTCTTGTTTAAGCTCTATCAATGAAAAGCCTAAAATTTAGAGAAAAAATATAAGTGAAAAACATGATGTATAAAAAAGAGATCAGAGTCTTGCGCGCATTTGAATTTCAGTATAAGGAAAAGTCGTTTTATGAAACGGCGCTTCGATTTATGAACGTGAATAAAATCCGAGTTCTCCTTATATAAAAATAAAAAAGTATAATATTAAATAATTTATATATATGAAAGACGATTTTACTGCACTGATTCGATGGAAACTCATCCTGGGTAACGGTTCCGAACAATCTTTAGGAAACCAGACGTTTTCGGAAGAACAACAAAGAATGGACCGGGCGATCGAATACCTTTATGGAAGAGCATACGGAACGGATCGTGACGGTGGAGAAGGGCGTAACGTACGATCCTCCGGAATGGACGATTCCGATCTGACCGTTCCCTTATGGATCAACGAAATACACGAACTTTTCCCAAAAAAAACGATCGAAAGAATCGAAAAAGACGCATTGGAACGTTATCAAGTAATAGAGATGGTAACCAGTCCGGAACTTTTAAAACGAGCCTCGCCTAACGTAACTCTTTTAAAAGCGGTATTACAAACTCAACATTTGATGAGCCTAGAAGTGTTAAACCTCGCCCGCGAACTCGTACGAAAGGTTGTAGAAGAATTGATGAAGAAATTGGAAACTACGATTTTAACTCCTTTTCAAGGGGTGAAGAATAGGAATCAACGTTCTTCCCTAAGAATTTATAAAAACTTCGACGTAAAAAATACCATACGCGCCAATTTAAAACATTATGATATTGCATCGAAAAGATTGATTCTGCAAAAGCCCTTGTTTCATTCTAGGATTCATCGTTCGGTAGCGGAACGCTGGCAATTGATCATTCTCGTGGATCAATCGGGAAGTATGTTGGGTAGTGTCATACATTCGGCCGTTACAGCTTCCATCTTATGGGGAATCAAATCGATAAATACCCGTTTGATTCTTTTTGATACGAACGTAGTGGACGTAACTGATTATTGCTTAGATCCGGTGGAAACTCTCATGAAAGTTCAGTTAGGCGGAGGTACGGATATCGGTTTTGCGCTTTCGTATGCGGAGGAAAAAATCATAAACCCGCGCAGAACAATGATTGTTCTAATCAGCGATTTTGAAGAAGGAGGCCCGCTTTCCAAACTCGTTTCCACTACGCTTCGTTTGGTGGAAAGCGGAGTTAAAGTATTGGGCTTGGCCGCATTAGACGAAATTGCAAATCCGAGATATGCGAGAGAAATTGCGGAGAAACTCGTAAAAGTAGGCGCCGAAATCGCTGCGATGACTCCCGGAGAACTCGCGGATTGGGTGAGTGAAAAGATCAGGTAATAAAAACGATGCGCCAAGACATTCTCTCTTTATCCTTGCAAGAACTGGAAATTTTAACGAGCAAAGGAACGGTAAATCGAGCCTTAAAAGATATAGAATCAGGAATCAAAGGCGAATGGAAAGAAACCGAAGACGGAAATATTGAAGTTGTTTGGGAAGATTCGGTTGTTTGCGTTTTACCTGGATCGGTTTTAATTCAAGAAGCGGATTGTACCTGTCTTTCGACGGGAGTTTGCAGACATATCATCCGTACGGTTGTCGCTTATCAAAAACGAATCGCCGATTACAAACCCGGCGTTGCATGGAATCCGGGAAACGTAACGGATGAAAGTTTACGATCTTTTGTATCGGCTTCTTCTTTTGCTAAAGCCAAATCCATTTTTGATTCGGGTGTTGTTGTAGAATTGGATCGGACGGACTCCCCGTTCGCTAAAATACACGGAATTGGAACGGTTCACTTTCCCGTGCCGAACGATATTCGATACGCTCGAGCGGATTGTAAAGGAGCCTTAGCTGATCAAGCGATCGCGATCGCGGTTTTTGCATTTCGGATAACGTATGAGGAAAAGAAACTCGTTTCTACAAACATTCAAGAAACCGATATTTCCTCTCAAATAACTAATCGTGCAGATGAAATTTTCAAAGAAATTATCCTATTCGGATTACAGGGAGTCGGAGAATATTTTAAAGACAGATTGTCCTGGTTGGAACGCTCTTGTATCGAAGAAGGACTGGTATGGCCTGCGGATATTTTGTCCGAATTACAAGAAGAGTATTCGAAGTATGTTTCGCACGACTCCTTGTTCGACCCGGATCAAGTCGTTTATCTTTTAGGAGAATGGTTTGTCCGTACGGATGCGTTGAAATCTAATCAGAGAGAGGTTCCTTCTCTGGCAATCAGCGGAGACACGAAAGTATATTCTTCGGAATTACTCTCCCGAAGTTTGGCTGGGTTAGGTTCGGAAATCCAAGTTTTGAAAAAGGGTCTTGTGGTTCGTTCTTACTTTGCGGATTCAAAGTCCAAAGAAGTCTTGTTATACGAACGTTTTTTAGAAAACTCTTCCGAGAAGAAAGTAATAGGGAATATTTCTATTATGAAAGGGGTTTCACTTTTAGATTTCGGAAAAAGTTCCATAATCAGTTCTTCGATCAAAAAAACGGCGGCAGGAAGATTGCAATTTAGCAGTAAAGCGATTTTGAATCCTCAAACGTTTTACTTTGATTCTTTAAGCGCGAAGATTGTTTCCGATGATTTCCATAAAACGATAAGAATTATCTCTGAAAAACCTCCTCGATCTTTGGGGCCTCGTTGGGCGGCTGAAAATTTTTACGTTTTTAAAATCGAACAATTCGAAAACTTTTACTTTGATACTGTTTTACAACGGTTCCATTTGGAAGTAATAGATAAGAATGGATCGGTGGCGGACGTTTATCTTCCGTATTTTGGAAAGGCGGCGGATGGATTGGAAAATCTAAAGCACGCGTTAGACAATTCTTTACTGCATTACGTCTGCGGAATGGCCAGCGTTATGACGGGTCGACTTCGGATAAGACCGGTCTCGCTCGTGATCGAACAAAACGGAAGTCGTAAAATGTTACAACCTTACTTGGATCCAAAATCCGAATCGAGCGGTTCCAACTTTCAAATTTTAGATCGACCTCCTCAAGAAATGGATCCTTTGAAAGAGTATATTAATGAATTAAAATATATAATTTCCGAAGTGTATCTTGTCGGTATAGAACAATCTTACAATGTAAATCATTGGAGGCAACTTGTACAAAAATTCGAAACGTTAGGATTAAAAAGAATTTCAACTCTTTTAAAATCCGTGATCTATTCGATGCAAGCTACGAACGTAAATTATGTTTCCCCCATTTTCACTTTGACCGCTTTGATTTGTCTTGCTCGGGAAATAGAAATCGATATGGAATGTTGAAGTTTGTTAGAATACCTTAAAATGATCGGCATTTTAAAAAAATAAAGTATTTTTTGAATATCCTATTTTCGTTTATCGAACTCACTCTAAAATTAGGATAAAATTTCAAGTCAATGAGTCCCTTATGTAATCTTCAAAATAAAAACTGGATCCGTGTTGATTCAAAAAATTAAATTAGCTTTAATGGCGCTCTACGTTGTAACCGAAAATTATAGGTGAATTTTATTTCAAAAAAAAATCTTTCGGGATGTTTTCGTTTTTTTTAATATAACTGATTATATTTTCAACTTACATGATGCGGGTGTTGTTTTAAGAGGAAAAACTTTGAGTCTTCTCTGTTGTGAAGTTCGTGATTCTAACCGAATGCAAATCGTAGTAAGTCTGATGGGCAAATTAATTTGAAAAGAAGTCTAAGCGAAATATTTCGAAATTGGAAATGTTTGAATTGAAGCGATAAAAGAAAATATAAACAAGAAAATACCAAATATATAAATCCCATAGGTGATAGTAAGTGAGTTTTGTAAGTGATTTCAAAAACCGTAAACCAAAGTGTGTGTTTTATTTCAGGAATGAAATCGAAATATTTAAAATAAGAATCAAACAAATAAAAAATAGTGATTCGTTTTACTATGCTCAGTCTTGTTTTTACTTACTATGAAAATGAAAAAAGACGAAAGTCGTTTTAGGGGAATCAACTGTTTACGGGTCTGCTATTGCTTCAAGGATTATCGAAGTCGTCGAATATCCTTGCACGAACGGAATCACAGTGAATACACTACAATCAATCCACTTGGAATCCGATTTTCCGCAGACAATACTAAGCATACAACGTTGATGAGTAATCCGAAATGTGGCTTTAGTGATTTTAGAGTAATGGGTTATTAAGAACCTGTCTTAAAAACCTTAAAAGAAATCAGTTATAATCATTCAGTAAGTTCGTAATAAAATATAGAAGTTCTCACAAATTACGTCCTTTTAGTAGTTTAGGAGCTTTCGAGTATATTTTATAATTGTTAAGTTCTTGTCTAACTCCTAGATTCCGAGGTTTTTAAGACAGGCTCTAAAGGAATCCAAAGCGAAGATTGCTTTGGATTTTTTCCAAATTAAATTCGAACGCTTTCCAGATGCGGTAATCACTTTTCAAAGTCTTACTTCTCTTTGGGATGTAATTTTTCGGAGATTCCGGAAAGTATCGGAAATTTAAAACAATTGATCTATCTTAGTCTCGACTCTAACTCTAATCAGCTTACGACCGTCCCGGAAGCAGTATTCTCCTTAAAGAATCTGAAGATTCTTGATGTCCGATGGAATCGGATCACATCGTCGTCGGAAAACTTGGAAAAACTTTCCTCTCTACAATATCTCAACATTCACGACAATCAGATTTCTTCTCTTCCTTCTTCGATTCAAAATCTGACTTCCTTAAAGAAATTGAATTTATCGAAAAATAATTTTTCTGATTTTCCCGAACCGATTTTGCATTTGAAGAGTTTAACAAATTTAACGTTAAGCGAAAATCCGATTCGTATGTTACCGGAAAAGATCAACAATCTGGTTTCTTTAAAAGTCTTGGGAGTCGAAAGTACGTTGATCGAGTCCTTGCCGGAAAGCGTAGAGAAATTAACCGATTTGGAAACATTACATTTCAAAAAGACCGGAATCAAAGACGTTCCTGATTTTCTTACCAACATGAAATCTCTTACAACAATCTATTTTGAAAGTGAAGAATTCAATAAACTCAAACAATGGTGTGAGTTTGAATATAAGAAATATATGGCACAGCTTAAATCTCAGAAATTTCCGGAAGCTGCGACAATGAACAAATAGCTGTTTTCCGAAATTATAGAATCTATCTCAAAAATACTTTATCTTTGTTTAAAGTATCCGTTGAACATTTTAAGACATTTTTGAGACAAGTTCTATTATGTTTTTAAGTTGGGAATGCCCCGCGCTCGGATAAAAGAATAACGCTGCTTTAATGAGTGTTATCTTAAAACTTAAACGCGATAGAATTCCAAGTTATCGCGCAGAGGATCGGGGAGGCTTCCCAAGGCGTTGAGATACTTCTTATAACGGTTTTCTATTTCGGTATATTTTCGATTTCTAATGTTGGTGAATCGGTTATGAATTTCGGCAAAAGCCGGAGTTTTTGCCACCTTATCCCGGACTTGTCTGCTGAATGGAATATGTCTGTAAAAAATTCCGCGAACTACTTTATTGAGTCTTTGAACCCCGTCGGCTTCGTATTTCATCCAGAGTTGATAGTCGTTTGCAAATATATCCCGATCGTTTCGGAAACGTTTAAAATCGGAAGCCAACTTCTCTTTGATCTCCATCGAAAGATCTTTGTTTTTTTTAAAGAATTGAATATAATCTGTATAATCCGCAGTGATCGAGGGATTTCCCACGTTGTTCCATTCTGCGCCGAGAATGGATTTAGTCAATTCCCAACGAAATGCGGCAAGAGCGTCCGCGACCATCGTCTTAAGATCCCCTTGAGCAAAAATAGGAATTACGATTCTTCCCGGACTTTCTTTGGAACCGGCTCCTCTGTGAATGGACAGATCCTGCCACATCATCACTTTGGTTCCGATCGAAGGGACTAAGATAAAATCGGGAATCACACATTTTTGAATGAATTCTTTGGTGATTCCTAATTCGTTATTATTGTATATGACTTCCCGATGGAAAACGGAATAATCGATCCCCATCAGTTCGTGGATCACTTCCTGTAAAATTTCTTTGGAAACGTACGATTTATCAATCGCCATCTGACTGTGAAACTTAGTTAAAATTGGAAAGTGGGTCGCCGGACTACCTGAAGTGAGTCTAACGTTAGCTTCGTAAAGAGAAGCGAACTCGAACTTGAGTCTTGTATCTGGATTGTCCAATTCTGGCGGGATATCTGATTCTTTTTTGATAGGGAGGTTTCTATTTTCCAGTTTCACCTTTTCGAAAAAGTTCTGCCCCATCTCATCCAAGGAAGTTGGAACTTCTCTTTTATAGACTTTTTCTAACCATTCCGTTCCAAGTGAAATCGGAATATCTGAAGCGGGATTTACAGAATCCTTTTGAGTATACATGAAGGCGATCTGAGAATCGTCCACCATCGTCTCATCGAAATAGCCGTATTTCAGCATCAGCTCGACTGCTTTGGGAACGTTTCGATTGGAGTTCATGTACTTCACAAAACATTCCTGATACATATCCCAGTAATGTCTTCCAAGAGTTCTTCTGATCTTCCTATTATCACCTTCCGGATCGAGAGGATTTTTCAGACTTTTCACCTTAACCATCAAGGCGGAAAATTCTTTTACTTTTTCTGCTTCTAAACCAGAGAATTGGATGATGACCGATGCGGAATTATCAAGTTCCTGACGGATCGCATTGATATCCACGCCTGCTGCGACAGACGAAGTGGTGGGCGTTTGGACTTTCGGAGAAGTTTCTTCCAATTTTTTCATCAACGAACTCGCCTTGGATTGAAAGGCTTGTGTGTTCAAAGAAAGGTTGGCGACTGGAATTCCAAAAAGTGCTTGGTGGCCGTTTTTATACTTTTCGATTTTTCCCGCAATTGCACCTAACACGGGTACTACGTATTCCACGGGAGCAGTTCCATATCCCGACAAGGTGATGTCTAAGATGAGATAGAATTTTTCTACGAGGCTATTTTCTCCTACGAAGAATCTACGGAATGCTTCATCTAAATCGGTGAGACAAGTCTTGAGGATTCCAGAAATTTGATCCAATACGTTAGCCAACTTGGAACAAACATAGAGGAGCATAGAAGGATCGGCGGTGAATAACGCGTTCAGGATTTTAGGATCCTGCACAATGAGCTTCCGGATAAAACTGAATTCTCCGTCCTGAAAGTCGATTTCCTCTGGATACAATCTCGTAAGTTGAGATTCGTGCTCCTCTTCCAAAAATTGAGGACTCGGTCTGTCAGGTAGAAGTCCACCATTGTCAAAAAATAATTTCAAATTCTCCCGACAAAGACGCATGACCGGGTCTACTACGTCAGCCGAAACCTCCGGAATTGGAGAGCCGGGTTTGATATCCGGAAATACGCTCGGATTAAATTGGTAGTAGAGAATAGAAAGATTGTCGTTTATTTTTTCAATATCTGAAGTGATCTTTCGGATCTGGTTGGATTTTTTAAAAAGTTCCGTGATCTCTCGAAGTAGGGTTCGTGCGACCATTAGTCCTAGAGAAACACGTGACCCCACACTTTTTCCGATTGTGTCTCGATTCATCGTGTAAGTGGAAATCACACAGGCTTCTTCCGCTTGAATGTGGAAAGGATATCTGCCGCTTGTAAAAAGAGCTACGGATCCGGGGGTTAAGTTGGCGCCGTTTAGTTTAAAAAGTTCGAGTTTTCTTCCTCCTGGCACTTCGGTCAGGTAACGAACCGTTCCACCGTGAAGCACGTTTAGAGTGTTTGCGGAAGAACCTTCCGCAAATAATAAAGTTCCCGCGGGGGCTTTGGCTTGTTGTTGTGGAACTGAAGGATCAAATGTCATATCGAGGTTTTAATGAAAAAGAAACTATTTCTTCTCCATAGAGAAAACAATTTTTTTGAGAAGACGTTAAAAAACCGGATTTCACTTTTTTAGTTTTCAGCATGATTCTCGTTCAACTTGACTCCTTATGCCTCCTAAAGACCATACCGGAAGAATGAACCAAATAGAAAAGCTACTTCGTGTTTCCAGAATCGGAATGATTACAAATCAGAGCGCTTTCGGGTCGAATGGGGAATACCACTTTCAAATCATTCGAAGGCGTTACGATCTGAAAAAAATATTTCTCCCAGAACACGGACTTTTTGCGGAACTTCAAGACCAGGTTTCCGGTTCGAGTTTGAAATACAATCTGGACAAAGTGGAATTTATCAATCTCTACGGAGATCAAGAATCCAGTTTGGTGCCCGATTCGGTTTCTTTGGACGGTTTGGACGTAGTTATCATAGACATAAGAGATACAGGCGCGCGTTATTATACCTTTCTAACGACTGCATATTATTTTTTGGAAGAGATCGACAAGTGGAATTCTTCTGGAAAAACGGAAATTTCTGTAGTCGTTTTCGATTCGCCTAATCCGGCGGGAAAAAAAGTTGAAGGTTCCCCTTTGCAAAAAGAATTCGAATCCTTTGTCGGGGTCAGAAGCGTTTTACATCGTCACGGTTTGACTCCGGGAAAGCTGCTTTCTTATTATCAAAAAGAATTTTCCTTAAACGTAAAAATCCGGATCGTAAACAAGGGGTGGTACGAAAAAAAAGATTCCGAATTTCTTTGGATTCCACCATCTCCGAATATTCCGTTTTTCTCCACTTGTTATGTTTATTCGGGGCAATGTCTTTTGGAAGGTACCAATCTTTCCGAAGGAAGGGGAACTACGAGGCCTTTTGAAACGTTCGGAGCTCCTTACATTGACGAACAGGAAGATCACATCCGAAAGGCGCTAGAACAATCTCAAAAAGGGAACGTGATTTTAAGGCCTTTGAAATTTATTCCTACCTTTCATAAATATAAGGACGAAATTTGTGGAGGTTTTCAAATCCTGTTAAAAGAACCGGAGAAGTTTCACAGCCTATTTTTCACCTTAAAATTGATCCGAATGTTGAGGGAAGAATATCCAAATGACTTTGCTTACAGGTCAGGCGCGTACGAATTTAGATCGGATCTTCCTGCAATCGAATTACTCGTAGGAGATCGTTTCTTGCTCGATTATCTGGGTGGAAAATATTCGGATTCTTTTGTATTTGAATATCTGAATGAACAAGAACTGCTTTGGAAGAAAAAATGTAAGACGATGAAACTTATTTAAAATTGGAATTTGTTCTAAAGCTTGCTTATGGTTTATTAAACGGTTTTTACTGATCTATGGCGGACTTTCGAGGAAAAATAGAACATTTTGAGATGTAATCTAATTTCTAAGTATTCAATCCATTTCAATACCTTTTGAGGTTTTGTGTTTTGCAAACTTTGCGTTTTTGGCAGAAATTTGACTTCCTAAAATATGAAAACGTATATAAAAGTAATGCTTTGGAACAGAGTGACAATATTAAAAATTTATAACCTATGATTCTGAAAAGATTATAATAGAGTATTATTAATTCTGCATATAAAAGACAGGTGAAGATTTTTTCTTAACAGGTTCCGCTAGTAGCTATTAGAGAGACGTTACGTTCTATTTTAGAAAGGTAGGGTCGTAAAATCAAATGATGTATAAAGAATAAGAACTGCCTTAAAAATCTCGGAATATAGGAGCCTTGACGAGAACTTAACAATTAGAAAAAATATATCTCTACCGTTTGATTTTTGTATTTAGAATCTTCTCAAAACGGAGTTCCCATAGGGATAGGAAATTTTCAAATGAGAAAGAAAGCCGGAATAGGTAAACCAACCGTGAGAACCAAATATTTCCGGGGCTTTTTCGATATGCATTTCCTGGGCGGGCATAAAGCTGAATCCGATTAAAAAAAATCTATCTCCATTTCGG
>NZ_CP024871.1:2797500-2800000 GCF_000306675.2 Leptospira mayottensis 200901116 | reverse complement strand
GCTTATAGAGGACAACTTTCTCATGACTATGAATTTTTGGGAAAGGTGGCCGATAAGGTCAAAATCATGGCCTACGAATTGCATCCTAGGAAAAACGCCTTTCCTGGACCGGGCCCTCAGGCGCCGTCCTGGTGGATTGAGAGAATATTAGAATATTCTACACAAAAAATTCCTAATTCAAAATTATATATGGCCATTCCGACTTACGGATATGATTGGTCGCTGAACTGCGATATTCCTTCCAAAGCGGTATTCTATTCCAGAACACAATATATTAAAATGAATTGGAATCCAAGATCCGAAGAGCCGACTGATGTATCTAAAATTTTCAAGGAAGCGAAAAAATCCGGAGATTGGATTTATCTACGACCGTATTTATACCGGCACGAAGGGCGGGTTTATGACGATCCTTCTCTTTGGTATACTCTGGGAGGTTGCGATCGAGTCGCCTTTTATATGAACAGACGGTCCTTCGAAACGAAAATGAATCTATTAAAGAAGCATAAAATTCGAGGTTTTTCTTTTTGGCAACTGATTCAGGATAATGATCCCGAAATTCATTCTTATCTGAAAACAATGGTCGAAAATAAACGCGAAGATCGGAAAGCTTCCTTCTTTTAAAAAGATCGACATCTAGTAATGGGGATCCGGCTTCTAACGTGAGATCAACGTAAATGAGTGGGATGAGAAGTTCTTATTTATAAAAAAGATGATTCTGATTTTCTTATGTGTTTCTTGGGAATTGAATTTAGAGTTTGTCCCAGGGTCTTAGAATGCGAAGAGTTTAATAATAAAAAAATCCGTTAGAAAGTTCATATTTAGTTTATAATTTCTTAATGGACGGTTGAGGACAACGTTTCTGTAGGGCGTTATTTTTTACGGCGAATTTTTCTGCCGTAAATCCAGCCTATAATAAGAAGAGGATATCCGAGCATAGCTACTATGCCTACATAAAAGTTGGAATGATTTTCGGAAACGCTAGGAATTTGCAAAATCAAACCGGCTAACAAAAGAATAATGTGAATTTCGGTATATTTTGAGTTTTGTACAAAGAGATAATTTCCGAGACCGCAACCTGAGATAAATGCAGACAGCCCGAAAAAGATCCCAATTTTTCCCAAGATCAAGAACAGGCTTTGTGGTAAGAATAGAATCGGAGACAGAAAAATCTTACAACTTAAAAGGAGGATCGAAATGATTCCTAAAGCGGAATGAAGTTTGAGTTGATACTTCGACTTCAAGGAGAGAGGTCGCTTGGATTACGGCTCTCCGCTGGCAACGGGAACCGGTTCGTTTTCAGGAAGAAGGCTGGTTGCCAAGAGTTCTGAGGATTCCGAACCGAGGGGAATGGAGACTTTTGCTGAAGATGTTTGTGTCGCTTTAAAGTAGTAGTACATAGGAACGGAAAGCAGAGTGAATCCGATTCCCCAAAACGTTTCGGTAGGTTTGTTCCAGAGTAAAGTTGCTATAATTCCGACGTTGGAAGCGATGTAAAGATAAGTTGTATAAGGATATCCTGGAATTCTAAACTTCAATTTGTAGTGTTTTTTTTCAAAAAGAATAGGTGTGTAAGAAGTAATCGTTGCGAGAAGTAAAGTGGAACAAGTGATTAAATAAAGAAGACTTTCAATTTCTTTCACGAAACAGAATAAACAAGCGTATCCGCATTGGAAAAGAAGGGACATGTAAGGACTTTTATGCTTAGAATGTAGTTTGGCCATATTTGAAAAAAAGAATCCGTCTCTTGCCATCGCAAAATAAATTCTTGAACCTCCGATGATGTAAGCGGAAATCGATCCGAGGAACGCCCAGCAAATAAATGCGGTAATAAAAATTGTTGCTTTCGATCCAAATAAAAAAGAAGATGCGGTGATTCCGATTTTATCTCCCGATAATTCGGAAATAGGCGCGGAACTTAAAAAGAGAAAGTTGATGAGAATATACAGAATGGTGACTAACGCGCAGGAATACAAAACGGCTTTGTAGATATTCTTGTCCGGATCTTTGACTTCTTCGGCTACATAAGTGATCATATTCCAGCCCAAATACGAATACGTTACGGGAATTACTCCTGCAAGTAAAAGTTCCATTCCTCCTAAGCCCGATGGTAATAGAGAGAAGGACTGAAAACGAGACGTATCGTAATTTCCGATGATGAATCCCAAAATTACAAAACTTACTAAACCCAGAATTTTTACACTTGTGAATAAGTTCTGAATTCTGGAAGCCGTCGAAATTCCAAAGAAGTTTATGATCGTAAAAAGAAGAATGGCACACATTGCTAAGATTTGAGCATTTCCGATTGAGATGGTGAGTCCTAAGAACGGAAAATCAAAAAAGTAAATGTCCCAAGAAGGATTAAACAAAGAAAAAAATGATTTAGAAAATGCTAATGCAGATAAGGATATTGAAGCAGAAAAGTTAATCGAAAGAGAAAGCCATCCACTGGCAAATGCTACGATCGGTGAATATGCTTCTTTAAGATAAACGTAATCTCCTC
>NZ_CP024871.1:2755000-2790000 GCF_000306675.2 Leptospira mayottensis 200901116 | reverse complement strand
GGTTCTTACGTTTCTCTTTCAGTTGTGCTGATGTTAGAGGCTGAGGGTGAGTGGGAGATTTTACTAGTGTTGAGTATGTGGGTAAATTTTTTGCGGTACTCAAATTCAGATCTGAAGCAATCTACTTTACAGATTTGATCTACGACGCGCCTCATGGGAAGCGTTGTAACTGATTTCTTTTAAGGTTTTTAAGAAGGGCTCTTACTCATAACTATGAAATAACATACCTAATATTTTGCATGGAATCAGTGTTTTGCGATAAAATTAACGTTACTCAATTTTATAGAGATCAGTAGTAGATTTCTTGCTTAATGAATCGGGACATAAGGAAAGAAATTTTGGTCGGTTGTCTTTTCACTGTAGAAATGAAACGGATTTTGCCTAGAATCCAAATATACAGAAAAACCGGTTCAAGATGAGCTTTAGAATCTTTATACCAATTGAGTAATGAAGCGAAAGACAGGAACTTAAATAACGAGTAAGACTGTTTGTTATTCTGAAAAAAATAGTAGAGGGATTGTTTAAAAGTAATAGCGGCTTTTTTGAAGATTCAGATTTTTATTGCGAAGAGGTTCGAAAAAACTCAGTGGGCCTTTAGTTTTTAAAATTCAAATGACGTTTTCCAAAAATCACATTGTAAGTTATGATGGATTCTTCAACGTTGTGGTTCTAAACAAGTTGCAGCCATCAATCGTTAAATACTATAACTTGCATTGTAGGAAGGTAGGAGATTCTGACAAATCCTCTTTTCCAGGAATCGACCGAACATCTAAGTGCTGTT
Organism: Leptospira mayottensis 200901116; assembly: GCF_000306675.2. Classification (NCBI taxonomy): domain Bacteria; kingdom Pseudomonadati; phylum Spirochaetota; class Leptospiria; order Leptospirales; family Leptospiraceae; genus Leptospira; species Leptospira mayottensis. The sequence goes on along the minus strand of NZ_CP024871.1, from coordinate 2,789,219 downwards.
TGAGATGGTACCAGTTTTTAGGAAAGGGTTTAATTTTTTGAATCGGTTAAATATTTCTTGAAAATGAAATGTTATCCTTACATTGTTTGAATCTTAAAAACTTAAGAAAATTTTGGAGTGTATAATGTTCAGGAATTTAAAAAAAAATAGCGCTTTGTTTTTCTCTATCGGATCTTTGTTTTTTTCTTTTTCTTCGGTTTTCGCTTTAGGAACTTATTCGGAAGGCTGGGCGGTTGTGAGACTTATTCAGTTTGAAAGTCGAGGAATAATTTTCGATTCCCATGAAGGTCTTTTAGAATTTACCACTTATGATAAATCTGAAAAGTGTGAAGCGTCAAAAGATGAATGTTTTACTCCTTTGAAAGAAAAGATCGAATTTTCCGTTCGCCCTGAAAATGGAGAAGTCGTAAATTTTTTAAATAATAATGTAAACCAAGAGATTTTAGTTCAGTATAGAATTCATAAAATTGAGCCAATTGCTCTTTCTACGGATTTTGAAGTAATCGGAGCACAAAAACAAATTGCTACAATTCCAAAAGAGGCGCCGGATAAAATTATTGTGGATAAATCAGGATCAAAAAGAAATTTTTCTGTTTCTGGAAGAATTCTTAAATTAGAATATCAAGGAACTGTAATTGGAACTTATGAAGGTCTCTATCTGGATGAAGTTCGTGGCAAGGTCCATCCTTTTTCTGTAACCAACGAGGAGGTTGCCGCGTTTGTTTGGAATACGATGAAGTTTGGAACTAAATACTATATTGGCGTTTCTGTAGCTTTTGCGACCGGTTGGAGAAAGTCGGATTATGATATTTTTGAAATTAATTATAATACTTCTGCTGGCGGAGTTTATATGGATTCAAAAAAGTAACTGAATTTCTTAGGTGGAAATCTTTTCTTTTTAAAGAGGTCGATAATAAACCGACTTCTTTAAAAAGAATCATTCGATAGACGAGGGGTTGCCGAAGAATAATACGAAAAATTTATCCTTGATCGTTCTCCGATATTTTTTCCAAATCAATAAGGTCGGTTAACCAATCAGAAAGATTACCGGCTCTATCTTTAATTCTTGCTTGAAGTAAAAGTCTTTTTTTGAATTTTCCAAAAGAACTCGGAATTTTGACAAGGATCACTTTACGATCGGGTTCAAATTCATACGGAAATATTTGTCCGTCTAAAAAAATTTCGGCTCCGCCCGCGTAACCTGAGCCGATATCGGATACGGAATACATTCTTTCTATTACTGAAGATGGCCGAACCTCCGGCGCAAATCTATGACGGGAAATTAAAAACGGATGATTGATTCTGGGCTTGGAACGATCCTCTAGAACGGCAATGATCCCGATCTTATTCAAGACTGCACTTGTTCCTCCATTTTCAGAAGTCGTTTTTAAAATTATCCAGCGTTTGGTACCTTCTTCGAGTAAATAGAGGTTTTCCCCTCTACCCAGTTTTTTTCCTTTCCATAGAAATTTTGCATCTCCCGACCAACTAATTCCGGTCGATTCGATTTCAATAAGTTCGCTTTTTAAAATCAAACCTTCGGGTAGCAGGTTTTCGCGGGGAGTTGCGACCTCTTCAAAGAGAATATTCCCTTTTCCGAATGTATTACCTTTCGGAGTTTTAAGTAGGAATTTATTATCTTGAGAGGAATATTCCGTTGGGGTTGTTTTCGTTACATGTCCTTTGAAACCGGAATTGAAAATTTTGAACTTTAAGGAAGAGCGATTTTCTTCTTTGTCTTCGGCTATAATTTCCAAAAGGATTTCTTGGTTTTCCGAAAATTCTCTCAAGTCGATGCTGGGTTTTAAAGAAGGAAAAAGATTATAAACATAAACAGGGGGATTGAGGGACGAACGATTTGAATCGTAAATTGACTGATGGTCTCTTGCTTCCGCATAACTCATCTTTTCGAACTTTCTTTCGTAGAGAATTTTTCCATCAAACATGAATTTTGCAGAGTAAAGGTTGTTCTTGTTGTGAGAGTTCATTCTATCGAATGCACCGAGTTTGATTCTCACTTCCCCGCCAAGTTTCAAAGGTTCGGGATCATTCAATTCATAAATTCCATCTTCTTTTTTTTTAAGAGGAATTCTAAATTTTTGACCGTCTGAAGAATCGATGTATAGAACTAGTAATTCAGGCGGAGTTTTGTCTCGATCGTTCATCTTAAGATATGCAAGCGGGTTGAATGTGTTTCCGTTTCCATGAAGTTCAAAGTGTAAATGGGGAACTCCTGTACCTGATTCTCCGATTCTTGCAATTGACTGTCCTTGTTTTATGGAGAATTGGTGATCTAGAAACTTTACGGAAAAAATTCCATCGTTTAGAAGATGAAGCGCCTGTCTTAAATTTTCTAGTTCTTTCTTAGCGCCTTCTAAATTGAACAGGTGTGCAAATTTAGCCCGTAATCCGGAAGAAGAACGAAGCATTAAGTTGAGTCCGTACCCTGTAGGAGATTCGGAGACGGATTCCACGATCCCGTCAAAAGGAGCGATTGCCGGAAAGCCATTGAGATGAAAGGTTTTAAAATCGGCTCCCATGTGGAGGTGATGTATTCTATATTCTGCAAAAGAACCGGAAACCGGAGTTTGAATTTCCATTGGAAATCGAAGTTTTCCTTGTAACTCAGGAAAAAGAAGTGATTCTGGTCGATCTTCCGCTTTCAAACCTTTCACTAGTAAGATGAAAGCAAAAGAAAGAACAACATAAGTCGAAAAAGCAAAAAATCTTTTCATCTTCCGAAAAAACTGAGCCAAAAATCGGAATTTGTAAAGTCGAAAAGGAGCCATAAAAAAACTCCTTGCGCGGAGGTTCGACCGCAAAAGACCTTTCTAACTATGTTTATTGTCCGACTGGCGGTCCTGATTGTAGTCGTATTACAATTTTTTGATTGCACTTATTTCATGAGAGAACCCGGAAATCCTCCGAAAATCGACGGAGTTCCGATTCCGGACGATCAGCGAAGACTTTACGTCCAAAATTTCAGAAACAATTCGTACGGAATGGGAATCCAAACTTTACTTACGGAACTTGTTCGAGCTGAGATAGATACCAGAGGAAGATTCCTTCAAACTAGAGAAAAATCAATCGCAAGTTATCGACTTTACGGAGAGGTGGTTCACTATCAGCTTGTCGGAAATCTACTCGATCAAGGAGGGCAATCTATTTCTAGAGAGATGCTCGTAATTGTTCGACTTGAACTTCAAAAGGTGGGAGGGCAAAAAATACTATTGGAAAGAGAAGAGATTCCGGTAAGAATCATATACTCTGATCAAGTTGGGTTTAGAGAGAGCGAAATTCAGGCTCAGGCCAGACTTTTGAAAATTATGGCGATTCGAATTGCGGAAGAGGTGGAACGAGCTTGGTATTTTTCTATTGCCGGAAAGATCGATCCCTGATAATCTTGACCCGTTCCTTGGATAATCTTATATGAATCGAGAAAAACAGGAAGCCATTCTAAATAAAGCGGAACCCGCGGTCCGTATGGAAATGCAGACTTTTTCAGAATATCTGCAGAAAGAAGGTCTAAAGATTACCAACCAGAGAATGCTGGTCGCTGAAAGAATTTTTTCCCTTCACAATCATTTTACAGCGGAAGGGCTTTTAGAGGAATTCAAGGATCAAAGAGATCAAATTTCCAAAGCTACAATTTATAGGATTCTTTCCATTATGGTTTCTGCGGGCTTATTGCAAGAGCATAATTTCGGAAAGGATTATAAATATTACGAACATATCATAGGACACAAACATCACGACCATATCATCTGTACGGTCTGCGGAAAAATCGTGGAATTTATGGATGAAAGAATCGAACAACTTCAAGAACAAGCCGCAAGAGACAACGGTTTTAAAATCACGGGTCATAGTCTTAACATCTATGGAACTTGCAACGAACATTCTGCCGGTAGATGATTTTTCAAACCACTTCCGAAGATCTTCAAACTAGAGCCAGAACCGGAATTCTAAATCTCAATGGAGTGAAGCTGGAAACTCCGGTGTTTATGCCCGTGGGAACAAGAGGGGTCGTAAAAACCCTTTCTACCGACGATTTGGAAGAACTTGAGTATTCTTTAATATTAGGAAATACGTATCATCTTTATCTCAGGCCCGGGACTTCTGTGTTGGAAAGTTTTGGAGGGCTAAAGAAATTTTCGACCTGGAAACGAGCGCTCCTTACCGATAGCGGAGGTTATCAGGTCTTCAGTCTAAACTCTCTATTTAAGTACGAACAAGACGGGGTTCGTTTTCAATCTCACATCGATGGAAGCAGGCATTATTTTACTCCTAATTCGGTTATAGACATACAGAGGAGTATCGGTTCCGATATCATGATGGTCTTGGACGACTGCGCCCCTTTCGATTCCAGTCCGGAAAGACTGAGACAATCTTTGGACCGAACGCATCGGTGGGCAGAAATGTCGGTGGAATACTGGGAGAAGAATAAGAATTCCTCCCATCTTTTCGGAATCTTTCAAGGTGGAATCGATCTTGGTCTTCGATTGGAGAGTTTGCAAAAGGTCGCCTCTCTTCCATTCGATGGAATTGCAATCGGAGGGCTTTCGGTCGGAGAACCGCGTAAGGATTTCATTCGAATTTTGGAAGGAGTTTCTACTGATACGGATCGAAGTCGCCCTCTTTATTTGATGGGAGTAGGAACCGTTCCGGATATTTTGGATGGAGTGAAGAATGGAGTCGATATGTTCGATTGCGTGCTTCCGACTCGAAATGCAAGAAACGGTCAAGTCTTTACATCGTTAGGAAAAATCAATCTTAGAAATGAAAAATGGAAGAGTTCCGATTTGCCTATGGATCCGCATTGCGGTTGTAAGGTGTGCAAAAGATACAGCATAGGATATATCAGACACTTACATCACGTGGGAGAGATCACAGCATTCTCGCTTTCGACATATCATAATTTGTACTTTATGAAAAATTTTCTTTCAGAGATTCAAAGGTCTATTCAAGCGGGGGAATTTTTAAAGATCTATGCCAAGTGGAAAAATTTGTACGAAAAGCCCGAATTTTCCGGTTGACTATTTAAAGAATCGACTTTCCCTTAGTAAGCTGGCTGGAAAGAAATAGAAAGGAGTTGCTGATCATTTATGGAAATAACCAGAAGAGAAAGCGGGAACATTGTCATTCTGGACATAAACGGAGAAATCGATCTCTACAATGCCCCAGAAATTAAAGATGTTATCGCTAAACTCATCGAGGAACAAAAATATTATACAATCATCAACCTGGAAAAAGTTTCTTACATTGACTCTTCTGGTATTGGCGCTCTAATTTCCAGTCTTTCCAACCTGAAAAAATATCAGGGCGGACTTAAAATTATCAATGTCTCCGGATCCGTAAGAAAAGTGTTTGAGCTAACTAAGCTGACTTCTTTTTTTGAGATTTTTGATAATGAGGCGGAGGCAGTGTCTGCCTTTAAATGAGATCGGATCATAATTTAATCCTACCTTTTCTGAAACCTGGTGCTGCAATGAAATCAACTCAAAGAAAAATACTTTCTTCTTTTATAATCTTACTTGCAGGATTTTTTATTTCCTGTGGAGCCGAACTCCCGATTCAGGAGTTAAGTGATGCGAAAAATTCCATCACAAGAGCGAAGTCTGCAGGCGCTGAAAAATACGCCCCGGCAGAGTTAGAAGAAGCTCGTAAAAACTTACTGACTGCACATCAAAAGGCTTCGGAAGAAAATCTTGCAGAGACAAAAAAATCCGCGTTGTATGCGAGAGCAAAAGCTTTAGATGCTTCTGAGAAGTCTTTTCCGTTTTCCGTAGATGATGTTCGTAAAGAATCTAATGTTGCGATCGAATCGGCTGAAGAGGCTTACGCTTCTCAGCTCGCTTCAGAACCTTATAATACTTCCGTACAGCTTCGTAAAGAAGGCGATGCACTTCGTGAAACGGCGGATCGCACTTTGGAATCTTATCCTAAAGAATCTGGAGATGATGGAAAACTTAGAATGAGGCTTGCGGCATTCGATCAATACGAAGCTTCTCGCCAAAAATATACGGATTCTAAAAAAGCTGCAGACGAATCAAAAGTATTAGCGCTTTCTCAAAAACAACAATTAATCGATTCCCTTGCGGATATCGAAAAGAATTTAAACGATGCGGATAAATATGCAGAAGGAAAAGATCCGGAAGTTTCTGAAACAAGGAATCGTTTGGAATCCGCCAAGGCCAAGATCGAAGAAGGGAAGATTAGGGATGGATATGCGGAGATCGATGATATCCGTAAAAAATCCGGAGAACTTGTTGCAAAGAATATTAAGGTTTATGCTGAAAAGCAGAAGGAACTTGCAAAACAGAGTGTAGCATCGGCCACTACAAAATTGGCTTCTTTTGATAGAAATAAAATCAATGCATCTAGAGATTTTCAGGTTTCTTACCAAAGAGCAGAGGAAAACCTAAAAGCCGCGGAAGAGTCCAGAGTATCTGCAGAAGATTTATATACTTCTGAAAAATACGAAGATTCAATTTCTCGTTCCGAAGAAGCGATCCGTCTTTCTAGAATTGTAGTAGATCAAGTTATTGAACTGGCTGAAAGAATAGAAAGAAAAGCGGCTAGTGATAATGTTGCAGGCCGTGATACAAAAACTGGAACTGATGGTCAAAAGGATCCTAAAAATCAATCCACAACAACGGATGGTAAAAATTCCTCTACAAAAATGGGGAAAGACGGTTTGCCAGAAGGTTGGAAACGTTATGTGGTTCGTAAAAAAGTTCCAGCGGATTGTCTTTGGAGAATTGCAAAAGATAAAAGACATTATGGAACTGCGAAACTGTGGAGAAGGATTTATGAGGCAAATCGTAACAAGATCAGAAATCCGAACTTGATTTATCCGAAACAAGTGCTGTTGATTCCACCTAAAAAAGGTCCTACTCAACTTAACAAGGTTCAAGATTCGCGTAAAAAGAAACCTGCTACAGAAGACGTAGAAGCGATTGAAGCCGACCAGAAACCTGCATCTCCTGCGGAAGAGTCTGAATCCGGGGACATGGATAATAAGAAAAAGGCTGAAACAATGACTCCTCCAGCGACTGAAGAAGAAGAGTCTGCGGAAAATGATGAAATCACTCCTGAAGAAGAGAATGGAGGAGAGGAAGAAAATCCGGAAAATCTTCAATAGAAACAAGTTAGAAGATTCTTGAAAAAAAGGCTCGGTTATATAATACCGGGCCTTTTTTATTTGTGACCGGAGTTGTATATCGAAACTTTTGAAATTCAGGAGAGATATAAGGATTATGGGAGCGGCTTTTCTTCAGTACTAACCGAATGATAAAGTCGTTTATGTAGTCACAAAAATATTCGTATTTACCTGTGCAGGTTTACATTTGAAAAATTGTTTTGAAACGGACTCTTTTAAAAGGACCTTTTTCTACTTTTAGAAAGAAGATTTGTCTCTTTTATAAGAGAAACTGAAATTCTTTCATAAAATATTTTAGATGATTTAAGATTGGTATCTGATTAAAAACTTGTTCCAAAATCTTAGAATGTGATAACTCTTATAGGAATTTAACAACGAAATACTATTCGAAGCGACATATAAACTACCAAAGTAAATAATCCGTGGGAACTTCTGCGCCTTATTACAAACGATTGTAACTGATTTATTTTAAGATTGGGGAGCAAGCAAACTTTAAATATTTAAGAATTTGTCCCAAAACTTCGGTAGAAATATCATTGTGGATTTTTCACAAAACGAAAAAGTTCCCACAAATTGGATGATTTATGGACTTTCTTACAGACTGTATCGTTGTTGAACTCTCCTAGTGTGTTCCTACATTTGAAATTTTGGGATAGGCTCAAGTGAAACTAAATGGTTTTTTGAGATAATTCCTAGAAGCTATCTCAAAAATACTTTATCTTTGCTTAAAACGCCGATTCGAATCATTCTAAGATATTTTTGAGAGAGGCTCTAATCAGTTTTTGTCTCAAAATTCATATTTTATACTGTAAAGGTCCAAAGTCAACGCGGTTTGTTGAGATGTTAAAAGCATGGGATTTTTGAATCGATGTTTTCCGTGGATGCCAGAAGAGCATTACTCCAACCATGAGAAAAAGTTTTGGAATTGATGTAGTTTTAAAGATCGCATTCGTTCAACATGATGACGTTATGTGTAAGGATTTTTTTTCGAAACAATTCGGTGATATTGCTTACCGAACTTAGGAAAATAATCAGTTAAAGAACGTAGGATTCATCTTTTTAAGATCAAAACGTTCTTGATGGAATTGCTCGTTTCATGGACAAAAGTTTTAGATTCTATTATAATTGGGTAAAGATAAAAAGTGGAAAGTAATCGGAATCGGTATGTCTGCACTTCGGTAGTATCCTTGCGAGAATGTATTACGATCGCTTATTTTGAGATTCTAACCGGAAATTCACTTGATTGTGATTTTCCGGTTGTAAAACTCTCTTTTGGATTCAAATGAAACGCGCCTATACTCATCCGGTTTCGTCCGTAAGCTATCAAGACTATGAAACCTTGGTAAAACTTGCTTGGGAAGAGGATTGTCCGGAAGAAGATATCACTTCCGTTTCTCTCTTTACTCCTGACCAGAAAGCTACGGCAAGTTTAAATGCGAGAGAGTCCGGAATCCTTTGTGGAACCGGAGTATTAGAAGTTTTGAATGTTTTTTCGGAAAATCGAATTCGGTCGGAACTTTTAAAACAAGATGCAGAGAGTTTCCAAAAAGGTGATACCCTTTTGAGAATTCAGGGCAATCTCATTCAAATTCTCAGGATAGAACGGATTTTATTAAACTTTCTTCAATATCTTTCCGGAATCTCTACTCAAACTGGAGAAGTCGTCCAAAAATACGGACAAAAAGATCTGATGATTCTTGATACGCGTAAAACTCTTCCGGGATATCGCAAACTTGCAAAATATGCGGTTTATTGTGGGGGCGGGAGCAATCATAGACTTAATCTTTCCGAGATGGCAATGGTTAAAGATAATCATCTTGCGATGTATTCTTCCCCTCGTGAACCTGTGGAGAAAATCAAAGCTCGTTTTCCGGGTAAAATTGTGGAAGTGGAAGTCGATTCCCTCTTACAACTCGAAGAAGCGATAGGTTCGGGGGCCGAAGTGATCTTACTCGATAATTTTTCTCTGGAAGATACGAAGACCGCGTATTCCATTCTCAAACAAAAGGCGCCTAACGTTCAAATCGAATTCTCCGGAGGAATCACTCCCGAAAAATTAGAAGCGCTCTCGGAATTTTCGGGAGCTGGTGTTAGTATGGGTTATCTGACGCATACGACTCGTTTTCTAGACCTTGGTTTGGATATAGAGCAACACTAACAACTATGGGATTTGTAAAAACTCCTGTAACTAAAGATATGCTCCTGGAAGGAATTCGTGAAACGCTCGGAGAGAGCGCCTATGAATCCGTTCAAAAGGCGTATGACGTCTCTGAACGAGCGCATCAGGGACAGTTTCGTCTTTCGGGTGAACCTTATATCATCCACCCTCTTCAAGTGGGATTTATTCTTTACGAACTCGGTCTGGACGAAAAAGTCATTTGCGCCGGTCTTCTTCATGACGTCATTGAGGACACCCAGTATTCTCGAGACGATATGATCCGAGATTTTGGAGAAGACATCACCGATCTAGTGGAAGGTGTCACTAAAATCTCTAAGATCAAAAGTCAATCCAAGGAGACCGAGGCAGCGGAGAATATCCGAAAGATTATCGTAGCGACAATCAAAGATATTCGAGTTATTCTCATCAAACTTGCGGATAAAACTCATAATATGAGGACTCTTTCGTTCCAACTTCCGGAAAAACAAAGAAGAATCGCTCAAGAAACCCTTTCTCTATACGCTCCGATCGCTGGGCGATTGGGAATTTATAAAATCAAATCCGAATTGGAAGATCTTGCGTTTCAGGTTTTAAATCCTGAAGAGTATCAAGAGGTAAAGAAGAACATCAATTCCAAAAAATCGGAAAGGGAAGGATTTATTGAAACTTTGAAGATTATCCTTCTTCAAAGACTTTCCGAGATTCAGATCGAAGCGGACGTGGACGGAAGAGCGAAGCACTTCTATTCCATTTATCGCAAGATGAAACTTAAAGAAAAAACCTTCAACGAAATTTTCGATCTTAGAGCGATCCGTATCATCACGAATGAAGTAAAAGATTGTTATGGAGTATTAGGAATCGTGCATACTCTTTGGAATCCCGTCCCGGGTCGTTTTAAGGATTATATCGCTACTCCAAAAACGAACATGTACCAATCCCTTCATACGACAGTGATCGGACCCGACGGTAAACCTTTAGAAGTTCAGATTCGTACCCGCGATATGAACGATATCGCCGAATACGGAATCGCCGCGCATTGGATGTATAAAGAGGGAAAACCTTCGGTATCCGAAAAAAACGTAAAGGTAAGATGGTTAGAACTATTAAGTTCTTGGCAGGACTCGGCGTTAGACCCGAAAGAATTTGTAGAAGAACTCAAATACGATCTTCATGAAGACGAAGTGTTTGTATTCACTCCGAAAGGCGAGATCCTGCAGCTTCCTAAGGGTGCTACGATCCTTGATTTCGCGTTTCGGATTCATACCGATGTCGGTTTAAAAGCAAAAGGTGGAAGGATCAACGGGAGGATGCTCCCTCTCCGGACTGAACTTCGTTCCGGGGATCAGATTGAAATTATCACCGACAAAAGAACAAAACCTTCCCCGATTTGGTTGCGTATCGTTAGAACTCCTTCCGCAAGACAAAAGTTGAGGAGTTATTTCCGGAAGTTAAAAGAGGAAAACAAAAAGGATCTTCAGCAAGAAGCCGAGTTCGCCGCAGAGATTACGCTTAACGTGGAAGTCTTGGAAGAGCTTAAAAAGAAACCTTCTTCAAAACCCGCGAAACAAATTGATTTAGGTGCAGGGAAAGTGATTGTCGCGGGTCTTCGAGGAATTCCGGTGAGACTTTCTGGCTGTTGTTCTCCTCTACCGGGGGACGGGATCATTGGATTTGTCACTCGAGGGAGGGGGGTCAGTATCCACAAGAAGGGATGTGCTACCGCCAAGCAGCAGGAACAGGAAGAATCCATGCGCATCATCACGGTCGAATGGGACTACGGTCAAAGCGAATCGATTCCCGTATTGATCGAAGTAAAATCGAAAGACCGGCAAGGTATCTTTATGGAAATCGTAAAATCCATTTCCAATACGCAGACCAATATTAGGGAATCCAAAGCAAGCACCGATCAAAGGGGAAACTTGGTTGCTAACTTTGAGGTGGACGTGGAACATTTGGATCAGCTTAAGGAGATCCTAAGTAATCTCAAACAAATCCCGGATGTATACCAAGCGCATAGAATTAAAAATTAAACGAGGTGATTTCTTGAAAATATATTCTATTTTTTGCATGTTTTTCGTGCTCTCTGTTTTCACTTTTCTCGCATGCGGAGATAAAGAAGAATTCGAAACATCGGCTGTCGTAGAAACCCTTCCTTGGAACGGAAATCCGAATTCGATTCCTGTCGCTCTTAGAGGACAGAATCCGATCGTTTCTCCCCATGCGAAAAAGGGCGGAACGTTTCGGATCTATAGCCATCAATTTCCGAAGTCCTTGAATTACTATTTGGACCAATTTTCTACTACGGCTCATATTTTCAGTTTGATGTTCGAGCCTCTTTTGGACTACCATCCGATCACATTAGAACCGATTCCTCATCTCGCCTCTTCTTGGAAGGTTTCTCCAGATAAAAAGAAGTTCACGTTTACGATTGACGCAAATGCGTTTTGGTCCGACGGGAAACCGGTCACTGCTAATGACGTTTTATTCACTTATGAAACTTTGATGAATAAGAACAACAACACGGCGGTTTTTAGAATTGACCTTTCTCGTTTTGAAAAACCGGTCGTTTTGAACGAAAGAGAGATCGAATTCACTCAAAAAGAAATTCACTGGTCGAACTTTAACACGATTGCAAATTCTCTCTATATTCTTCCGGCTCATTATTACAAAGATAGAAATTTCGATAAAGAGAATTTCGATTTTCCGGTCGTCTCCGGTCCTTATTCCATGCTCTCGGCAAAAAAAGGCCGTTACATCAAGATGAGAAGAAGGGGGGATTATTGGATGCGCGCGTATCCTTTTTACAAAGGACTCGATAACTTCGATACGATTTTGTTCAAGGTTTATAACGAAGAGTCTATCGCGTTTCAAGCATTCAAAAAAGGTGATATAGATATCTATCCGACTTATACGGCTTCCTTCTGGGTTAAGGATGCGATAGGGGAGAAGTTCGACGAGAATTACATTCTCAAACAAAAGATTTACAACTCAAAACCGATCGGATTCCAAGGTTTGGTTTTTAACATGAGAAGGGAGATTTTCTCAGACGTTAATGTTCGTAAGGCATTTGCTCATCTCGTGGATCGAAAGTTACTCGTCGAAAAATTGGCTTATAACGAATACGAAGAAACAAACGCATATTATCAAGATCTTTGGCCTGCAAATTCTTTCCCGAATCCTCCTCTTGAATTCGATGTAAAAAAGGCGAGAGAACTTCTGACAAAAGCAGGTTGGAAAATCAACTCGAAAGGGATTTTGGAAAAAGACGGAAAAGAATTTAGGTTTAGCATATTGGAAAGAGATAAGAAATCCGAAAAGTATCTAACGCTCATTCAAGAAAGAGCGAAAGAAGTAGGGATTATCATCAATTTGGAATCGACGGATCTTGCGGAGTGGAGTTCTAGAATGGACAAGTACGACTTCGATATGACCTGGGCCGCTTGGGGCGGAGGAGTGTTCAAGGATCCGGAAGCGATGTGGTACTCCAAATATGCGGAAGAAAAAGGGCAACCTAATCTTTCCGGATTTAAGAATGTAGCAGTAGATAAACTTATCGATCAACAAAGAACCGAGTTCGATGTTTCGAAACGGAACGAGATCTTGAAAAAAATCGATAAGATCTTAACTGCGGAAGTTCCCTACGTTCTTTTGTGGAATACGAGTTCGACAAGAATCATGTATTGGAATCGGTTTAAAGCTCCTAAAAATCCACTCGGAAAATTCGGAAGCGAAAGGGAGGCTTCTTCTCTTTGGTGGTTTGATGAAGAACAGTCTTCGAAATTGAACGACGCGATTCTAAAAAAAGAAAAACTTTCCCCAGCTCCGGGTAAGGTTTACTTTCAGTAGATTCAAAACTATGAATAAACGGAATCGATTTGGAGAACTCGGCAGCGTAATATTGGATTTTTTGAGTTCTCCTAAGATTCCAAACTTTATCGAGTTTTTGGAAAAAGGACTCGATAAGGAGCTGTTTTACGATCCCGAAAAAACGAAACCGGAAATTCCAATCGAAGACCTTCCTGTCGATTATCGTCTTCGCGAATCGGGATTTGTGCGGAAAACATATGAGAGGCTTTTTCCTGTTTCTCATGTATTTCGCATAACGCATCGATATGAGCGGGAATATTTGGATAACTTCATGCCTCTATCCACGGGGAAATATATAGGAAGAGGTTCTTATAAATTTGTGTATGCGCTTCCTTGGAATCAGGTTGTAAAGGTGGGAAAATCCAAACTACCGTCAGATCCGATCTTCGGTTCCTTATACAAACACGTTCAAAAAAATTTGAACCGTTATCTCAAATTGGAAGAAATCCAATTGATGGAGTTTTTGGAATCTAAAGTTTGGACGAGATCATCGAAAGAAAACATACGTTTTAAGTTTGCTCGTCTCGGTTTGGAAAGATTTCATTATTGGAAATTGAAATCTTTGATTCCGGATCTTGTGTTACCTACGCGTTATTTTATGGGACTGCGAGCTAGAACGACTCCGTTCGGAATTCCGATTTTCACTTTGACTCCTTGCGACAATCAGAATCTTCTGCCCGGAAAACATCTCAAAGAATTCATACGACTGAATGAAAAAATTCGTCAAAATCCATTACAGGACGCGTTCTTTCCAAAATGGAAATTGAATTTTGATACTCATAAGTTCGGAGTCGTTAGTCGATCCAAATTGAAAAAAATCGCTTTGGATTTTCATCGTGTGATCGAAGTGACCAAACATTTGGCTGAAGAGGAGAAACTGATCTTCGATATTCATTCCGAAAACATCATCATCACGTTTCCCGATTTTTCCTTGAAGATATTTGATTATCACGTTTTTGACGAACACCTCTACGAACCAAGTAAGGAGAATCCTTCTCCCGAAATTGATCATATCAATACGATTCGCGAATTCGTTCGTTCCTTTGAACTCGGCTGATGTTACCTAACGAATCGTAGTTAAGAATACTGTGGATTTTGATACAAAATCGTCTTTGATAAATGCAGAATTCTTAATGTTTTATTGTGTATTACTTGGCAGTTATTCGTAATTGATGACTGGTGTGAAAAAAGTTAAGTTCTGAAAATTGATGGAATCACCTAATGATTACACACAATTAAAAATTTCTTATGGGTACTCATTTTTATAGGGATGAGTAACGGATGATTGGTTTCTTTCCAGGGTTTTTGATACGAAAATCCTAATTGATGTAAGAGGAAACTTGATGAAATGTTACTCCGAATTCCTTTCATATTATTTTTGATACGCGAAACGTTGGCAGGAGTTCGTGAACTTATCGGGTCTTTCAAAATGATCCTTTTTAGTTTTTTTGTTCGAACGCTACTCGGAACTATATAATAGAGTATCCAATATTTTGCACTGAAACAGTGGTTTGTAATAAAAATTTACGGTGCTCAATTTATAGAGATCGGTAATGGCCGTTCCATTTTATTCTTTCTTTTTACATTGAACACACAAACACATTACTGATCCTTTGCTAACTTCAAGTTCTTTGCTATTCTATTATATGTATAACCTTTTTCAAGTAAAAGGATTCCTTTTTTCGATGGACTTCTTTGAGTCTTTTTCTATTTATCATTTGATCATATTGTTATGACTTATTTCTATAAAGATTAATAATATTCAAAAAATTTGAATTTATATCGTATGTTTTTTGAAATGCAACAATCGTTCTTAAAGGTTTCGAGAGGATTACGGATTCGAAGTTTATTGGAATAAGCGGAACCCGAAAATCGTACTTACTATGCAATAAAGTGTGTATGACTGCGTCTAAGCCGTGAATTTACGGGTCCATTATATAGGAATCGCTAGAAAGTAAAGCTATCTGTTTGTATGTTTTACCAGATAGAATAGGAGTCTTTAAGAAATGTACAAAAAACAATTGATCTTATCTCAAGTGCTTTTTTTACGAATTCTGTTTTTCTTTTTACAGAATACACTTCCGTAGAAGAGTGGATGGGAATTCAAAAAGGAACCTTTAGAAATGATTGATCGTTATTCCAATCCCGAAATTTCCAAAATTTGGGAATTAGAGAACAAGTTTGAAATTTGGAAGGAAATAGAGATACTCGCCTGTGAGATTCGTATGAAACGGGGGGAAATTCCGCCGGAGGATTTTCAGGAAATCAAAACGATGGCAAAGTTCAATGTGGACGAGATTCTGGAAATCGAAAGTAGGGTTCATCACGATGTGATCGCGTTTTTAACGAACATGAATTCCTACATCGGGCCCGCGGGAAGACACGTTCATTACGGCCTGACTTCCTCCGATATCGGAGATACAGCGCTTTGCGTGCAGATGGTTCAGGCTATGGACTTGATCTTAAAAAAAACGGACGCACTTATCTCCGTAGTCAAAGAAAAGGCGATTCAATATAGAGATCTGCCTTGTATCGGACGTTCCCACGGAATTCATGCGGAACCGATGACCCTTGGGCTCAAATTCGCATTATTTTTTGAAGAATTAAATCGAAATCGTAAAAGAATGTCTGAAGCGAGAGACGATATTGCGGTCGGAAAACTTTCAGGAGCAGTCGGGACTTATTCCAATATCGATCCGGAAATCGAAGCCTATGTCTGCGAGAAGATGGGTTTAAAAATAGATCCGATCTCTACACAAGTCGTGTCTAGGGACCGTCACGCGTTTTATCTTTCCGTTCTCGGGGTTACTGCTTCTTCTTTGGATCGTATGGCCACGGAGATTCGTCTATTGCAAAAGACGGAAGGACGGGAAGTGGAAGAGCCTTTCTCCGCGGGACAAAAGGGTTCGTCCGCGATGCCTCATAAAAGGAACCCGGTGATTTGCGAAAGAATTTCCGGACTTTCCAGAGTAATCCGTGCAAATGTAAACGTGGGTTTACAGGATGTAGCTCTTTGGCATGAAAGAGATATTTCTCATTCTTCGGCGGAAAGGGTCGTACTTCCCGATTCTACCATCGCGCTCGAATACATTTTGGATAAAATGTTATTTGTAGTTAAAAATCTCCATGTATATCCGGATGCGATCAAAAGAACGTTAGGTGTCACACGAGGATTGATTTTTTCTCAAAAAGTTTTGCTGGCTCTGATCGAAAAAGGAAAAATCGTAAGAGAAGAAGCTTATCTGATCGTTCAAGAACACGCGATGGCAGTTTGGGCCAACCAATCCGAAACTCTCAAGACAAGACTGGAAAAAGACGAACGAGTTGGTCGTGTTTTAACCCAAAAAGACCTCGAAGATATTTTTAAAATCGAACCGTATCTTGAAAAAGTGGGATTGATTTACAAACGTTTGGGTCTTGAATAAATGCGGGTCGGAATTTTCGGTTTAGGATATACCGGAATCCGAATTGCGAAGAGATTGAGGTTGCAAGCGGAGATCCAACTCAAAACTTTCTCTGCCAAAACTCGTGTGGAAGGAACCGAAATTTTTGATTTTTCGAATTCTTCTTCTTTGGAAGAATTTGGGAAAAAATTTTCGAGAGAAAATTTCGATTTATGCGTTGTCACATTCCCCGTTCAAAAACTTTCCGATCCGATTTCGTTTATCAATCTTTTGTTTTCCATAGGCAAAAAATTTATTCTTCTAGGAACGACGAGTATTTATAAAAGAGTTCCGGATATTGTCGAATCCACTCCACTTATCGAAGATCACGATCGTTTTGCGGTCGAGAATGAATGGATCGGGAGGGGTGGAAACATCCTTAGACTTTGCGGAATTTACGGGCCTTTTCGAAACCCTGGGGATTGGGCAAGAAAAGGACTCGTGAAAAAGTGTTCAAGACAGCTCAATCTGATTCACGGTGACGATGTGGCTCTTACGATTTCTCTTTTGGTTCGTAAAATTCAAACGGCAGGTTGGGATGCGCTTCCGAACGTTCTCAATTTGTCGGATAATCAATGGCATACTTGGAAAGAAATATTTTCCTTTTTAGAAGAGCATGAAAAAATTTCCAAAACTCAAATTGAAGAATCACCTAAAGAGGATGGTTTTATAGATAGTGAATTGATTCGATCCTTACTTCCCGATTTACAGACTAAAAACTTTTGGATGGAATTGGAAAGTCTGGAAGGAATCGGTAACTGACGAAATTACGAATATTCTCCATTTTTTTCTATAGGTGGATTTGTACCCCTTTTGATTTTTTGCTTCGTACGTGATTGGTCTTGATATCCGCGGCAAAATTACGGTCTGTTTTATTTTCTCAATTCTTTCCTATCTGATTTTGGACGTTTACGTTCG
The DNA here is from genome assembly GCF_000306675.2 of Leptospira mayottensis 200901116. Taxonomy (NCBI): domain Bacteria; kingdom Pseudomonadati; phylum Spirochaetota; class Leptospiria; order Leptospirales; family Leptospiraceae; genus Leptospira; species Leptospira mayottensis. The sequence goes on along the minus strand of NZ_CP024871.1, from coordinate 2,771,674 downwards.
AATTTCTATCCGGAGATGGAGTATGGAAAAAGTCGCACGAGTTCGAAAATAAATTCTAAACGATTTTGAAAAGAGCAAGCTTAGATGAGAATTTAAGTCCATAATTAAATCGAATCTGCGACCTATGATGCGGAGGGAAATGAATATGGGAGAATTACTTTCAAAGTTCGGTTATTCTGGTTTTTTCGGAATCATTTGGGGATTTTTTTTGATTCGGTATCTAGTTTTTTCGGGGATTGCGTTTTTGGTCGTTTGGGTTTTTTGTGGTAAAAAACTTTCCCACAAACTTATCCAAAATAAAAAACCGGAGAAGGAAAAGATCTTTTATGAAATAAAATATTCTATGTTGACTTTCTTTATCTTCGGGTTATCCGGGATATTTGTCGTTTGGGCGAAGGTGAATGGATTCAATCGGATCTACGACAATGTCGGCGATTATGGAATTGTGTATCTTATCTTCAGCGCGTTTGCGTTGATTCTTTTGCATGATACTTATTTTTATTGGACACATCGAATGATGCACCATAAATTTTTCTTTAAATATTTTCATCTCGTGCATCATAAGTCCACCAATCCTTCTCCTTGGGCGGCGTTTTCATTTCATCCTTTGGAAGCGATCGTAGAATCCGGAATTGTTCCGCTTGTGTCGTTTGTACTTCCTTTACATCCAGGGGTGATGATCATATTTTTCGTTTATATGACTTCGTTGAACGTGCTGGGTCATCTTTCTTATGAATTTTTTCCTTCCTGGTTTTTAAAAAGTGGGTTCACGAATTGGCATAATACGACTACACACCACAACATGCACCATAAATACTTCAATTGTAACTATTCCCTCTATTTCAACTTTTGGGATAGAATCATGGGTACCAATCACGAAAAATACAAGGAAAAATTTGAAGAAGTCTCATCCAGAATTCCTGAAAAAGCAAAGTTAATATTAGAAAAATAGAATGTTTTGGTCCTTTCCGTCGTATAAATAGGAAGTAAGAGTTCCGCCTATTCGAAGCGGAATCGTAAGTCATAGGATTACGTCTTTTTAGGAGTTTATTGGCTTTTAAACAGTTTTTTCGTGGCTGAGTTTCCACATTTAGGACGAACTTTCAATAGAAATATACAAATACTTTTATGTTTCCTTTTATTTTGGCTGGTTTTTCGATTTCATCTGCTTCTTAAACACTGTCAATCTTTCCAAAGTCGGTTTTGCATATTTACTGATCCAACGATCGTAGATTTCTTGAATAGGTACATTATCCAAATAATTCCATCGAACCCGTCCTTTTCTTTTTATGATTAATAAACCTGCATTTTCCAAAATTTTCAGATGCTGAATTGTAGTACAACGATTTAATGGTTCGAAATAAGAACAGATTTCTCCCGTTGTTTTAGGTTTTTTCCTAAGAAGATCCAAAATTTCTCTTCTCTTAGAATCTGCAAGTGCCTTAAAAATTAGATCCTGCTTGTCAAGTTTAGACATGTTAATATAATATAACATATTAAAAATATAATTATTTCAAGAGGAATTTATATGGATTTAAGATTCACGGTACAGGCCAAGATTCAAAAACCTTTGGAAGCGGTTTTTCAAGCCGTTTACGACCCGAAACATTTAAGCGGATATTTTACAACCGGAGGTGCAAGTGGCCCTTTGGTGGCGGGAAGTAAAGTGGTTTGGAAGTTTGCGGATTTCCCTTCGATGGAGAGGGAAGATGAGGGAGTGATCGTCAACGTAGTCGAAGTGGTTCCCAATTCCAAGATTGTTTTGGAATGGGATGCTCACGAAGGAAGTTATGAGGGTGAAAATGAGCTTCTAACTGTTGGCGGATATAAAACCAAAACGGAAATGATTTTCGAATCTTTGGATCAAAACAATACTCTTATGAAAATTACCGAATCCGGTTGGAAGGTATCTCAATCTGCGTTAGACGGTTCTTATATGAACTGTCAAGGTTGGATGAACATGAGTTGTTGTCTCAAAGCGTATTTGGAATACGGGATTAACTTGAGAAAAGGTTTTTTTTGAATTTATCGCCTTATGCTTGTTTTAGAGTTCGTCTCAACACCTTCAAAGAGTATCTTTCGTGTCCGGTAAGTTTCTAAGAAAATGTGGGAGTTCCCACAGATTACGTCGCATTGGCGGTTTATACCGTTTTTGTGCGGCTTGTTTAAAATTGGTAAGAGTTCCTACATTTTTAGGTTTTGAGACTGGTTCTTAGTTTTTTACACTGAAAGTTCTAAATTGGATTCTATTCCCGAATTTTTATTACTGATCTGTTTTGACTGAAAATTTCAACCCCACGCATGTGGGGAAAAGCGCTCTTCCGTCCGGGAATCGAACTTCTCCGTCGGTTCAACCCCACGCATGTGGGGAAAAGTAGATTTTCGAGAGCCTGCGGATTTCTCTCTCCGGTTCAACCCCACGCATGTGGGGAAAAGTGGGCCGAGTGGCCCGACGTTCGACACTAAAACGGTTCAACCCCACGCATGTGGGGAAAAGCGGCTCACTAAAAAGGGTGCGGTCACTGTCAAGGGTTCAACCCCACGCATGTGGGGAAAAGGACCGTTTGATTTTTTCAAACGCGTTCTCTCCCGGTTCAACCCCACGCATGTGGGGAAAAGACACACCGAACCGTGAGGAACAGATCGAGATTCGGTTCAACCCCACGCATGTGGGGAAAAGTCAAATTACGTATTAGGCAAACGCGTTATCCCCGGTTCAACCCCACGCATGTGGGGAAAAGGGTTGGTTCGGAATAGGAGACGTTAAATCTCCCGGTTCAACCCCACGCATGTGGGGAAAAGTTAGGAGCTTGAACTTCTATTGAACTTTTTACGGTTCAACCCCACGCATGTGGGGAAAAGTTATTAATGATTCACAAAAAGCAAATGTGTTTCGGTTCAACCCCACGCATGTGGGGAAAAGGTCGCGGGACGTGTCGCTCCTACGGGGTCGCGACCCGACGGTTCAACCCCACGCATGTGGGGAAAAGGCTAAAAACTTGTATAGGATAAATCTGGATTTTGCAATCTATTTTTGGGTTTCGTGTCCAAGTTAATTTATGATGGCAAATCGTCTTACTAAGAACACGAGCTTCTAAGGAAGCTTTTTACAACTTTACCCGTAATCAAGTCCCACTGATATGCGGTGCAGAATCCGTGTTTGAAGATTGTCATTAACAACTAAAACGCGCTGACTTTTTTCTGCTGAAAAAAAGGAAGTAGCCAAAAACAAAATTGAAAAGAGTAAAAGTAAGATGGCCCCATTTAAAATACCGACTGAAATTGCGAAAAACCTCTAAACGGATTGTCTAAAATATCTCACCGGAGTTAGTTCTCCAAGGAACTGTCGTTTTGAAATATAAAAGATTCTCCATTCTACGATAAACTGTTGAGTCTTTCATATCTCTAAATCAATTTTCATTGAAATATCTGGAACCGGTATAAGAATCGCATTAGTACTTCGAACGTAACAAGATTCACAATTATCCGGAGCGGATTCCCTAAAGAATTTTGTAATGCCTTAAGATAATTAGAATAATGTATATTTTTGATTTTATTTTCGAATATACATTATTCATTATATATTTTGATGATTGAACCACTTCTGAAGAATATGGTAATCATGATTATAGTTCAATGGGTTGTCAATCTACCTCTGACTCACGTTGTTCTGTTGCTTCCGGTGGTGTTGGACTCAATATAGCAGTAAAAATTTCCCTTGGACCAGGATTAATTTTCTCCCCCCAAAGAAATAGATACTCGTTCCAACTCCCTCCGTTCCAATTCGTGATATAATAATCATGGGTATCAGTTAAAATATCATGATCCCTAAATGCGACCTTGCCACCTGATTTTAAACATCCTCCGCTTATAACTAAGATTGTAAGTCGCTTAGAGCCATCATTATATTTCGGATAGTATGCATAATTGCCTCCCCCTCCACGGAGCCACCAATTCCAATAATACTTCGGATTTGCGGAAGTTTCGACTCGGATAGGACCACTTTTTATACAGTTGGGATCACCTCCGTCCTGATATAAATTGAATCTTGTGAAATACGTATCTCGCGAAGCATCCACTTTCAGCCAACCGTTCGGAGCTTTACTATTGGCTTGAATTCTTTTTCCGGTTGCATAGGATATAAAAGTAACCCCATCGTATTTTCGTTTAGGCCTGGCTTTAGGTTTGGCTTTTCTCATAGATCTATCTTTTTCCATTTCTATACTTGGGTCATTTGGAAGGGAAAGTAAAGACAGAAGTAAACTATTTTCTGACAGTTGTTGATTTGGCATACAGTTTAAAAAAAACAAGAGTAGGAGAACACAATATCCCCCAGAATACTTTGAGATTTTAGATTTATTTTGTTTTTTCGCTTTTTCCTTTTGGAAGATTTTCTGCATCATTTTCATATATATCTCCATTCAAATTTCTATATATAATAATATATAATTTGAAAAATGGAATATGTTCAAGATAGGTAGGTGTGCCCTATTCAAAGGTGAATTTATATTCCAAAAGTGACTTGTGGTTTTAAAGTTTATCTCAAGATAGGCGTATTAAAAAAACGAACGGTTGTTATGCGGAGTTTTTATTTCAAAACTTCAGTTAGTTTGAAGTCGAGAGTCTTCTTTTTCTTTTATAAAATCTTTCGATAGAGTCAAATATGAATATTTGAAAATATCCGTTTGAGTGTGCAAATGGATTTTTGCTTTCACAAATAACAAGGATAAAATGATAAGGCAAACTACAAATTGAGTCGAAAAGCTACTTGATGCTTGAATCAAAGAAATAAGTAAGAAGATATTGCCAACTTTTGTAGAGAGAATTTAAATTCATTGATTAAAAAAACAAAATCTACTTTAGGAAAGTTGAAATCAAATACGAGTTCTTTTGAAAGTAAGCTGACATTTGGATGCTTGTTTTTATAGTGATGAGTAATGCTATAACATTTTACGGATTACGTTTAACGAAATGGACTTTTTTGTGTTTTTACGTCCGTAAGAACCATAGGTCGACATGAGATTCAAGTGAACTTAGCAAACTCCGCCTGAGAACCAAAGTGACATTGAAATATCTGGAACCGGTATAAGAATCGCATTAGTACTTCGAACGTAACAAGATTCACAATTATCCGGAGCGGATTCCCTAAAGAATTTTGTAATGCCTTAAGATAATTAGAATAATGTATATTTTTGATTTTATTTTCGAATATACATTATTCATTATATATTTTGATGATTGAACCACTTCTGAAGAATATGGTAATCATGATTATAGTTCAATGGATTGTCAATCTACCTCTGACTCACGTTGTTCTATTGCTTCCGGTGGTGTTGGACTCAATATAGCAGTAAAAATTTCCCTTGGACCAGGATTAAGTGTCCACACCCAAAGAAATAGATATTCGTTCCAACTCCCTCCGTTCCAATTCGTGATATAATAATCATATCCAGCACCGAAAGTATCATGATCCCCAAATGCGACCTTGCCACCTGATTTTAAACATCCTCCGCTTATAACTAAGATTACAAGTCGATTGGAGCCATCATTATATTTCGGATAGTATGCATAATTGCCCCCACCTCCACCAGCCCACCAATTCCAATAATACTTCGGATTTGCAGAAGTTTCGACTCGGATACGACCGCTTTCTATACAGTTGGGATCACCTCCGTCCTGATATAAATTGAATCTTGTGAAATACGTATCTCGCGAAGCATCCACTTTTAGCCAACCGTTTGGAGCTTTACTATTGGCTTGAATTCTTTTTCCGGTTGCATCGGATATGAAAGTAACCCCATCGTATTTTCGTTTAGGCCTGGCTTTAGGTTCGGCTTTTCTCATAGATCTATCTTTTTCCATTTCTATACTTTGGTCATTTGGAAGTGAAAGTAAAGACAGAAGTAAACTATTTTCTGACAGTTGTTGATTTGGCATACAGTTTAAAAAAAACAAGAGTAGGAGAACACAATATCCCCCAGAATACTTTGAGATTTTAGATTTATTTTGTCTTTTCGCTTTTTCCTTTTGGAAGATTTTCTGCATCATTTTCATATATATCCCCATTCAAATTTCTATATATAATAATATATAATTTGAAAAATGGAATATGTTCAAGATAGGTAGGTGTGCCCTATTCAAAGGTGAATTTATATTCCAAAAGTGACTTGTGATTTTAAAGTTTATCTCAAGATAGGCGTATTAAAAAAAACGAACGGTTGTTATGCGGAGTTTTTATTTCAAAACTTCAGTTAGTTTGAAGTCGAGAGTCTTCTTTTTCTTTTATAAAATCTTTCGATAGAGTCAAATATGAATATTTGAAAATATCCGTTTGAGTGTGCAAATGGATTTTTGCTTTCACAAATAACAAGGATAAAATGATAAGGCAAACTACAAATTGAGTCGAAAAGCTACTTGATGCTTGAATCAAAGAAATAAGTAAGAAGATATTGCCAACTTTTCAAAGTTTCTACTCTGTCAAATACCTGTTCCCCACATGCGTGGGGTTGGACCTAAAAGCAAACCAAGGTGATATTCTGGTCGTTCCTTGAAAACTGATGATCGTCTGGGGCCGAATCAATATTCATCGTTCGTTTGTAGTCGCTGGATTTATTACTTCATTGAATGATCGAATTGTTATAGAGTTTTTACTCGCTTACGCACCGAAATTAAATCCGATTGAAAATGTTGGGTGTAAACGGAAAAGATATCTTCTTCCTAACTTCTCCTGAATTATTTGAAACATTCAAACACAAACAAACCTTAAAGAAATTAAAGCGAAGAAAAATCCGGTTTAAGATTTTTGGCATCAAGATAGACTGTCGCTTTAATGGCGTTTACAGAGTTTGATATCGCTTAACAAAAATGTATTTTAGACTGTGGTTGCCTGGCTTTTTTGTGAACTTTATATTTCTTTTTTGTATAGTTTTGAGTTTTAGATTAACAGTTCCGAAAAAAAACAATTAAAAGTCTTTTAAGTTCTCAGACAGATACTACCCGTAAGAAATCAAATCAGTCTTTATTTGGCAGATAAGATTCGATTTTAAACATCTTTCGAATTTGAAGATTCTATGAAGTCTCCGTAGAACTACTTAAGGCGTTGTTTTTTGATTGCCAAGAAGCTTATTATTTGTTTGGTGGGATTTATGAATCCTCAACGTTCTGCCGCCCTAGGCTTTATTTTTGTAACTGTTCTCATTGACGTAATAGGTTTCGGAGTCATCATTCCCGTTTTGCCGAAACTCATACAGGAATTAACTCACGGATCTTTGAGCGACGCCGCTTGGTACGGCGGTCTCTTGATGTTCGCTTATTCGTTCGTTCAGTTTATCACTGCGCCATTTGTTGGAGGATTGAGTGACCGATATGGAAGAAGACCCATTTTACTCGCGTCTCTGTTCGGGTTTACGTTGGACTATTTATTCTTAGCGTTTGCACCGTCCATTTTTTGGTTATTTGTCGGAAGAGTTGTGTCGGGCATCATGGGAGCAAGTTTTACGACAGGTTATGCCTACATTGCGGATATCAGCCCTCCCGAAAAGAGAGCTCAGAATTTCGGAATTCTCGGAGCCGCGTTCGGACTAGGATTTATCATTGGACCTGTGATTGGAGGTTCCCTTGGACAATTCGGTTCTAGGGCACCTTTTTTAGCCGCAGCCGTTCTTACGTTGGTAAACTGGTTGTTCGGATTTTTTGTTCTTCCAGAATCGTTGACCAAAGAAAATCGAAGAAAATTCGAATGGAAAAAAGCAAATCCGATAGGTTCGCTTATCAATTTAAAACGTTATCCGATGATCATCGGCTTAGTAGTTGCATTTTTTCTAATAAACACCGCGGCGCACGCTGTCCAAGGAACTTGGAATTATTATACGATCGAAAAATTTCAATGGAACGAGGCCATGGTAGGTTATTCACTCGGGGTTGTTGGGCTTGTTTATGCGATCACGCAAGGAGGGCTGATTAGAATCATTCTTCCTGTGTTGGGTCAGAATCGGAGTATCTATCTGGGTTTGGCCTTGAACGCACTCGGATATGCATTATTTGCTCTTGCAACACAAAGTTGGATGATGTTCGTATTTTTAATTCCTTATTGTTTGGGAGGGATCGCGATGCCCCCACTTCAAGGAATCATGTCTTCTCAGGTTCCTCCAAGAGAACAAGGGGAACTGCAAGGAGCGCTCACGAGCTTAATGAGTGTTACCGCGATCATAGGACCGATTTTGATGACGGGACTATTTTCTTATTTTACAGCTAGAGAAACTCCGATCTATTCACCAGAAGCTCCACTTTGGATGGGAACCATATTGACTGCAGCGAGTCTTTGGATTTCCGTGGGTTCTCTAAGAAAGCATCATTCTTAAATAATAAAAGAGGAATATTCTATAACCTTGATAATTCCTACAAGTTAAAAGCCGACAAATAAAATGGTTTATATCGAATTCGAAATTTTCATTTTTTCGAAATGGTTTTAATTCTTATCTGGAGTTTTTTTGGAAATGAAGTTTTTTCGAATTCTGAACGATCGAAGAATTTTGTTTTTAAACTTCGAAAAATAGACAATTATATTGTTCGAAAAATCAAGGAAAAGGAATTCAAAAAAGGATTACAGAAACAGTCAAAATCGATCTCGAAAACATACGAGTTTGCGATTTAAGAAATGGAACAATTGAAAAGACCTGGAAATATCCAAGGTAAATAAGAGATTTTCTCAGACGAACGAGAGTTTTCTATTCAAAAATCTTGAAATCCAAAACAATTAATCTAAACTTTAACCTATGAAAATCATTTCAGCAATCTTCAAAGATCTCGGAGACAATTTTCGGGTTCGAAGAATCCTTCCCTCAATCGAAGCGCGTCACGTCGGTCCATTCGTATTCGTGGATCATATGGGACCTGTTTCGATTCAAACCGGAAAAGAACTCGTGGTTCGTTCCCACCCTCATATCGGACTCGCGACGATTACGTATTTATATGACGGAGTCATTCTTCATCGAGATAGCATCGGATCGGAGATGCCTATTCGCCCTTACGAAGTCAATTGGATGACTGCGGGCTCGGGGATCGCACATAGCGAACGCTCTCAATTGGATTCTCGGTATTCTATTTTGGAAGGAATTCAAACTTGGGTCGCTCTTCCGAAAGAATACGAAGAAGTGAACGCGGAATTTTTTCATCTGGATCGCAAAGATATTCCGGTCATCAACGGAGAAGAATGGGAACTCAGACTTGCCGCTGGAGAATTCTTAGGAAAACGTTCACCGGTAAAAGTGTATTCTTCTCTTTTTTATGCCGACTTGGACGCAAAGCCCGGAGCCAAGGGAAAATGGAATATCCCGAACGATCAGGAATCTGCGTTGTATGTTGCTCGTGGAAGTTTGAACATACGAGGTCAAACGGTCGGAGTCGGTCAAATAGCGGTGTTTTTGGCCGGTGAAACAATCGAATTCTCTTCCGAAGAAGGAAGCAGAGCCATTCTATTGGGCGGTGTTCCGTTTCCGGAACACAGACATCTTTGGTGGAATTTCGTGTCCACTTCCTTAGAAAGAATCGAAAAGGCGAAACTGGAATGGAAGGAAGAATATTTTCCGAAGGTCCCGGGTGAAACGGAACGAATTCCTCTTCCGGAAAAATGAATTATAATATTCTAATTTGTTTATTTTTTTGGGGAGGTCGGATATTTTTCTGTTGTGAATCCGAAGAAAACTATCGGAAAAATTCATTGTTTTAGATTTTTAAATGTCACTCTTCTTTTGTTTTTCGTGAAAGATCTTGTAGAAAAAAACTCAAGGAATCGAGACCAGGCTAATTATTTTCGAGTCGACGATCGTCTTCTAAAAAAGTAGAAGTTTACTGGTTTCAAAAGAATTTTCATGAAATTATGTTTTTTTATTCTTTCCTTATGTCTGTCGAACCGGATTCAGATTTCAAATAACAAAAAGATTTTGTGGAAATGTTTTGCTTAGAGTCGAGGACCGAGAGAGAACGCGGTTTAAAAAGTTTAGAAAAGATGACTCGACTATGTGTCTTAATGTTCTTATGTGAAATATAATTTCTATGGATCTTTTTACTCGGTTGTTTGTCTAAGAGTCCGTCTCAAAGCGTTAGGAATGTAGGAACTACTACAATTTTAAATAACAAGAAAAACTTTCAATGCAACGTAATTTGAGGGAACTCCTACATTCAGAAGACCGACGACAGCGTCGTCGCGGCAATGTCGCCCTCACAGAAAACATTTTGGGAAAACTCTTAGTTCCTTCTGTTGGTTTTGTGGTCTTGCATTCTAACTCTCGTTTTTCAAGCCGAGAAGGGGCGCTATTTTGTCTAAACTTCCATTGCTTTAAATTAAATCCAGGTTTCACTTGAAAATGTACCCTGTCGTATCTGTCTATCTTGAGTGTCGAAAATTCCGAAGTTGATAGCGGGTTCGATTTCTCGCCAATCCCGGGTATTTCTGCAAATTCCGATTTTGAAGTCCTGTTTCGCCTTCCGCTGTGATATCAAAATTTCATTTTTTTAATTCCATGTTTCTTGCAATACGTCTCGCTGTGATAATCTGCTACTCATCAATTCTTTAAATTCAAATGCCCAGTCAATTCCTGTTTTATTAGTTTATACGTTTAAACAAAATTCGAAAAAGTAAGTTTCGTATAAAATCTTTGTTTGAGAAATACCATTAATTAGGAATTCATTTTATAAAGATTTCCTAAAACTAAAATTTACAGTAAAAAAATGAATCGAAGAATGCGATTTTTCAACCTATCTATTTTATAGAATCTCTCAATCGCAATCCCGTTCCGCTTGAGCCATTCTGATTTTCCATTCTGTATTCTCGGCGCCTGGAAATGGCCAAAATTGTTTCCATCTAGAAACGGTTAAACGTACTTTTGCCGCAACGAACGGATCGGTCTGACAAGCTTGAACTAAAAGATTGTAAGTGGCTGGCCAACCCATGATCAAAGCTCCAAATACAGCTCTATCCTCTACAAAATGTGAAGCCCCATAACGCAACATAATACCAGGCAAGGGGTGCCAACCAGCTGGTATTTGAAGAAAATTCTCGGATCCATAATATTGAAATCCAGGAGAATTCAGTTTTTCCCATTCCGGATCAGAATACAAGAGAGAATTAATAGCAAAGGTTAGAAATTTACGATCCACGCTATGTGTTAGTTCGTGATGGATTGCTAATTGGTCATAACATTCAAAAGAGTTGAAATTTGGAATACCTCCGCATGTAGTCGTGCCATAACGCATAGTTGCCATTGGCTGTGTTACGCTAATAGCAAGAAGATTGATATCAGAAAATGCAAGTTTGATCCTCCCATCTGCCGTTGTCATCGATTTACAAAGCACAATTTTATCCACACCGGCTTTGATCCAATATCCTCTTGGATATCTGGTGATTTCTTTTTTCAGTTGTTCTACATAATAATCAATATCCTGCTGAGAGGAGTAGTTTAGATTGCAAGTAATCTCAACTTTTCCTGAATCTGTGAATGAGGAAAGATTTGTAATGATTTGTACATCCCGATCATAGTTCTCTGCCCGATCCGGAGGTGCAGGTTTTGAGATTGCTAATGAAAGTAAAAGATCTGAATCGATCTTATTCTTGCTCTCATTACAAGCGATCAATGAAATTAGAATTAAGAAATAGAAAATGAAATGTAACTTCATATAAGCCCCTGGATGTATTTAGAAAACGATTTTGGAATCCATAAAGTGCCAAAATAGTAAAATTAATGTGAGTTCGGCATAACAAATGCCAAAGCGATTCTTGTACTGCGATTCCTAGAGTGCATTGAGTTTGAAAGATTCCGAAGGAATTGGAATAAAAAAAACTCAGGTGAAACTCTTTTTACGAAAGTGTTTCAGGTCGCGAGCCATAGCTCAAACTAACGTTTGAGGACCAACGGCCAACGCTCCGCTGCCTTTTGGTTGAAACGCTTGCTATAGGACACGTTTCATTATGAAATTTGCGAGCGGATTCGCCCAAACTTTTATATATCGAATTCATGTTAAACTGAACAAAGCGCGCGACTGCGAGCCACCAGCGTCGCCAAAGATTCTTCGTTTCAAACCGGTTAAAAAATTCTTCCTTTAAAAAATTGACAAAAAATCCGGATTTACACCAGGAGGCTTCCGAAATTTTTGGTTTTAGAATGGAAATCCGCAACATAGCTATCATCGCCCACGTAGACCATGGGAAAACTACACTTCTGGACGGAATTCTCCGTCAAACCGGCGCCGTCACTGCCAAAGAAGACGGAGAAAGGATCATGGACTCCAATGACTTGGAAAAGGAAAAAGGAATCACGATCAAAGCAAAGAATACTGCAGTGGTTTACAAAGGAACCAGAATCAACGTTGTGGATACTCCTGGTCACGCGGATTTTGGTGGAGAAGTGGAACGTGTTCTCGCGACTGCGGATTCCTGTTTATTACTCGTGGACGCTTTCGACGGACCGATGCCTCAGACTCGTTTCGTATTGGGAAAATCCCTTCAGCTCGGACACAAACCGATTCTAGTAATCAATAAGATCGATCGTCCCGGAGCAAGACCCGAAGCCGTTGTTGATATGGCTTTCGATCTTTTTTCCGATCTCGGCGCAACCGACGAGCAACTCGACTTTCCAATCGTTTATGCGTCCGCGAAACAAGGTTGGGCGGTATATAACCTAAGTGAATCTCCAGGAACAAATTTAGACCCCCTTTTAGATACGGTTTTGAAACATGTTCCTCCCGTGCAAGCGGACACGGAGGCTCCGCTTCAATTTCAAGTGACTTCCTTGGATTATAACGACTATGTAGGAAGAATTGCGGTCGGGAAAATCTATGCGGGAAAGATGGCTCTCGGTATGAACGTCATCCAACTTGCGGCTAAGAAGAGTGACACTGCAACTTCTACCGACACGGCTCTATTTCGCATAACAAAATTATACAACTTTGAAGGGTTAAAACGAAACGAAGTTAATGCTGCGGAAGCGGGCGATATCGTAGCGATCGCAGGACTTCCTGACGTATTTATCGGAGATACGATCTGCGAACCTGGAAAGCCCGCCCCAAGACCGGCGATCGAAGTCGAAGAGCCGACCGTATCCATGTTCTTCATGGTAAACAATTCTCCGTTTGCGGGAAAGGAAGGAAAGTTCGTAACGACTCGAAACATTCGTGAACGTCTGGACCGGGAACTTGAAACCAACGTAGCGATGAGACTCGAAGAAACCGAAGACAAGGATCGTTTTAAAGTTTTAGGACGTGGAGAACTTCACTTGTCGGTTCTGATCGAAACGATGAGAAGGGAAGGATTTGAAATCCAAGTTTCTCGTCCTGAAGTGATCTTAAAAACCAACGAACAAGGTCAGAAACTCGAACCATATGAGTATTTGGTAATGGATGTTCCGGATCAGTTCACAGGCCAGATCATCGCGGAATTAAACCGAAGAAAAGGCGAACTGCAATTGATGGACGCACATCCCTCCGGAATGACTCGTGTTGAATTTGTGATTCCGACACGGGGTATTATCGGGTTTAGAGGATTTTTTATCTCCGAAACACGCGGTGAAGGAGTAATGTCTTCTCGTTTTCTTAGATTCGATCTCTACAAAGGTGAAATCCCCGGTCGTAAGAACGGTGCTTTGATCTCCATGGATTCCGGAGAATCCACCGCTTACGCTCTCTGGAAAATCCAGGAAAGGGGAGAATTGGTAATCGGACCGAATACTGCGGTTTATCCCGGAATGATCATCGGAATTCATTCTCGCGAAAATGATCTAGAAGTGAATCCCGTAAAAGAGAAGAAGTTGAGCAACGTCCGTTCCTCCGGTGCGGATGAGGCGATTCGTCTGGTTCCTCCTAGGAGATTTTCTCTGGAACAAAATATAGAGTTTTTAGACGACGACGAGCTTTTAGAGGTAACTCCTGCAAGTCTGCGTCTTCGTAAGAAATTTCTAGATGCAGTTATGCGTAAACGCAATAAGTAGAATCAAACCTAAGGAGTCTTAGAAATTTTTGAGATCTAAGACTTCTTTGCGATCATTATTTCCTCTGTCCTATTTTTGTTTTATCATTTTTTAAATCTTTTCTGCTTTTGAATGCTCTTTTCTTGATTGTGTTTATATATCCGAATCTGCTTTCCTTAAAAATGATTCGAGGACCTCGTTATCATTGTGTCTTATGAACTTTCTCGGTAAAAGATAGAGTAGTGTGATTTAAAGGGCCGAGAAGGAATTTATATAAACCTTTCGGATTACGAACTGCAATTTTATAAGAATAAAGAATTTGTAGAATGAAACATATTGTGCTTCTATCGGGTATTAGTAGATTATTCAATCATTTTATACGTCTTACGATTTGATTTTTTGTTCCAAATTTTAACGACGAAGTTTACAAATAATAGAGACTCATGAATTATATTGTTTATTAAAATGTTAAAAGATATTTAAATTTCATTTTAATGGTTTCTTACTTTCGCTTGAAGTCGGTATTATCAGTTATTTTTGGGTTGGGGTCCGAAATAAAAAGGCGATTTTACGAAATGGTAAATAAAATGGAATATTCTAATTGGAAATTGAAAAAAAGTAATGAAAGCTTTCATTAAAGATCTTTGGTTTCATCGTGATAACGAGATTCAGTCTCTAAACGGTCTGAGAGCATTTGCAATTATTTTAGTCATTTTAAATCATTATGCTCTTGCTTGGAAAAAAATTGGTACACTTCAATCTGACTCCCTTTTTTGGTCGGGGGTGGATTTGTCTTTTGTTCTCAGCGGTTTTTTGATTTCAAAGGGGCTTCTGAGTGATTGGACTCGAAACGGAGCAATCAATTTTCAAAAATTCTATCTGAAACGCACGTTTCGAATTTTTCCGGCCTACTATTTTTTTATCACGTTTAGTTTGATCGCTTCCAGTTTTGTGCTCAAAATCGCAGAGGAGAAAGGACTCGAACAGGAAGCCTATGTGCTTTCTTTTAAACTTTCCAATGCGTGGGGAGACTTCGTATTTTTAGGAAATTATTTTCCGGGAATGAATATTCATACCTGGTCTTTGTCCATAGAAGAACAGTTCTATTTGATTTTTCCTCTTTTCTGTAGTCTTTTGTTGTTTAAAATGAATCCTAAACATAGGCAACTTTTCCTATGGTGTTTGCTTTTGATTCCTACCGTGTCTCGCGTGATCGTTTACATAACTACGACCGTGCCTTTGACTCCGGAATATTTTAATGAGATTTATTTTCCTTTCCACACTCGATTCGATTCTTTGGTGATGGGAGTGATCGCAATGGATCTTTATGTAGGTCATAAGGATTTGGTAAGTCGTTTGAAGACTGATAATCGATTGTATTATCCACTTTTATTTTTATTCTTTTTTTTCTTATGTGTGGCGCATTGGGTGAATCTGCGTACGGACAGTTTTTTTACTCATACTTTCAAATACAATCTTTTGAACATAGGTTTTGCGGGGATCTTATTGCTTGCGGTAGTTCGTTCGGAAGGTTTATTGAGCCGTTTTCTAAGTCTGAAACTTTTTGTTCCCGTGGCGAGGTTGAGTTTCACGATTTATCTTTGGCATTTGATTCTGATCGGAATTTCTCTATCGATTTTAAAAATTCGAACAGAACCTAGTTCTACCTTGATACTCTTATCCCAATTTATTTTCGTGTTGGTTCTGGTCGTTGTTCTTTCGATTCCTTTTTACGCTTTGATCGAGTATCCGTTTCAATATTTGAAAACGAAAATTCTTCTTAAAAAAAAATCGAGCGAAAAGCCGCTTCAAGTTCAATCGGAATCTTCCATTTGATTTTTAAGAATTCGTTTTGATCGAAAAAACGATAAGGGTGATTGCGAAATTTTGGAAGAGAATTGATAAACGACTTCGTCTTGGTGAAACTCGTATGTCTGTTTTTTGTTTTTTCAGAAATATGGAAGATGCGGTTAGAAAACGACGTAAACGAAAACAAATCTAGTTTTAATTTTATATCAGGTCGTTATCGTACGTTCTTTAATTTTTCGATTTCCCGGATGAGCTCTTCTTTACTTACGTTCGGATCGGATTTGAGCTTGCGAATGAGTTCGTCTGCGGTTGCTCTTTTGTTGATGGCTTTTGTATCGATGTTTCCTTTTAAAATCACTGGATCTCCTACAGATACGGAGAGAATTTTTCCGTTCTCTACTGGTTCTAAGACGCCGGAGTGTTGGAAGACTTCTATGATCTTACACGGAACTTGATCTTTTCCCACAAGAAAAATCATTCCGGGTTTGATGAGTTCCGACCTTGAAAAAACGGAAACGATTTGTTCCGCAGTACTGACGGCCGCTTTGTAAAACACCACTCCTGCAATTTCGTTGTCAATTGTTACGCTTTTTTGATTCACATGGGTCGTAATTCTTCCTTGAAACGAATCTCCGATTTTTGTGAATGTTATCTTGGAAAATTTTAAAGTCTTGTTGTCGGGGGAAATTTCTCCGAGCAGATTTCCGCTTAATGTTACATTACCTATCTCTCTGACCTTGGAAGCGGCTCCCATCTCGCTGAGTTTCCAACGTTTTGGGTCGGATTCTCTTGCTCCCATATGAGGCTGGTGAAATTCTTGATAAAGAGCTTCTTGTAAAAGGATTTCGTTTTCACTGGTTACGACTCCGCCGGTTCTGATTCTCCATTCTTCTCTATTATCACTTGT
>NZ_CP024871.1:2720000-2750000 GCF_000306675.2 Leptospira mayottensis 200901116 | reverse complement strand
CTTTGATGCAACAAGGAAAAAAAGTCTTAACGGATTTTAACGTGGAAATTCACAGAAGAATTGCGATGCCGATTTCTTGTTTGATTTTTTTCTTTATCTCGTTTCCTTTGGGGCTCGTGGTCAAACGTTCCGGAAAAGGAATGAGTTTTACGCTTGCAGTCGTTTTCCTAATGATCTACTTTACATTTTTTACCTTGGGGAGTACGATTTCCTATAACGATAAGGTTCCTGATTGGATTGGTCCTTGGAGTGCCAATATTTTGATCGCGCTTTTGAGTATTAACATTATGATCAAAAGAACTGACATGGATTTGCCAAAACCGATTCAAAAGATTTTGGATAGAATTTCTGATCAAAAATCAAAATTGACAAAGAGATTGAAAAGTTTAAGTATATGGGGAAAAATAAAAAAGATCACAAAAAGAGGTCTCTGACCTGGGGATATAGTCGGTTAGTGTTAGAATGAATATAATGAGTCAGAAAAACGCGATTATTTGGCATCTTACTTCAGGGAAAGAATTCCCGATTCAAATTTGGAAACATCCTCGCATTAATATCGAATTGAGCAAGGTTCCTCTCGACGGTCTTGGTGCGATCGATTTACTGAAGTCCGATATTCATGTTTTTTTCCTTTCTGTAAGTTTGGGAGAATGGAATGAGATTCGAGAATTTATCAGAAAATTTGAACTTCATCCTTACGCTAGTTTAATCTTGGTTTATTCCGACGACGCTGAAAAAATCAGTAAAACCGTTCCTGAAAACAGTAAGATTGAAGTCCTCGAACATCCGGTTCATCCGAGAAATTTAAGACTCATTTTAGATAGGACAATTCAATCCGAATTTTATAAACTCGCCGCAAACGAAATTGGTAATAGTTGTTTGACGAACATCGGATTTTTTGAAGGGGTTTTTGAACTTGCTCAAAAAGAATACAAAGATGCGACTAAAGCGAACGAAGCCTTACAAGCCATTTTGGAATTCGAATCTAAAGTTAAGAAGAACAACGAGGAAATCAATAAAGCCTTGGAAAGAGTGAACGAACTTAAGAACAAGGAGTTGCTCGCTCTTCACGAACGTCTCAAGGTTTCCGAGATCTTGGATTCCATGAAAACCCAGGAGTTGAAAGACGCTCTTGATTTTAAAAAAGCGACCGAACAAGCGTTGAACTATTCTCATATAGAAGAGATCAAAATGGATAGAATTCTCGAAGCTCAGGATCGTCTTTTTGCATATACTGAAAAAGAGATCAAAGAACTGATCGAAGAGAATCGAAATCTGAAAAAACGTCTCGGAATTCAGTAAAAGTTTATTCTGAAACTCGGGTTTAGTTTGTAAAACTAAGAGCTTGTCAAACTAGGATAAAAATTAAGAGCCTGTCTTAAGAACTTTTAAAGAAATCAGTTACAATGATTCAATAAGTTCGTAATAAAATATAGAAATTGCTACCTATTACGTCCCTTTGGTAGTTTACGAGTTTGCAGGCATGTTTTATAACCGTTAAGTTCTCGTCGAGGTCCTATATTCTGAGGTTTTTTAAGACAGGCTAATTCTTTTTTAGTCTTTAAAAAGTTCTCTGGAAAATTCCTGATAATCCGCGGAGTTTTTTCCGAACTTAAATTCCGCATATAAGAGTCCGTGTTTTTTCCGAAGAATATCGTATTTTTCCTGAGCTTGGTCGTCCCGTTTTTTTTTGGAAAGGCGGTACGCTCTTTCATAACAATTTGCAAGAAAACCCTGGGCTTCTGAGTCTTCGTAGTATTTGTTTCCGATTTGAATATATCTTTCCAAAAGATCCATGGCTTGCAGAAAATTTTTTAAGGCAAGTTGGTGTTTGATGTATTCTCTATAGACGTTTGCTTGTAGATCGCGATAAGTTTCAGTGTCCTTGACCTTTGGATTCTGGATTCTTTCCAAAGAATTCATCGAGGAAACTAAAAGATGAATGGAATCCGATCTGGATTTGTTTAGGTCTCTTGTAAGAGATCTTTCAAAATTTTCGCGGCGATTTTTTCTTTGCCATTCGTATCGATCCGCTTCGAATGTTCGTTGATCGAATTCTTTCCGTTTTGCATTTATAAGGTCGTTCGTTTTTTTAAAACGATCTACGGAATTTAGGAAACTTTCTTTTGCTTTTTCAAAAAGATTTTTAGAATTTTCCTCGCTTGCGTCCCCCAATAAGTCCAGGTCTTCGAATTGAAGAGAATCTTTTCCCCAATTGGATTCTCCGTCGCTTCCGTCCGGGATCAGAATTTCAATCTTCTTTTCGTTTGGCGCTTGTTCGCTTTTGAGTGAAAAGGGAGAATGGAATAAAAGAAATAAAATCGTAAATAATCTAAAGTAACATGAAGAATGCTTCATCTGAGACCGGTTTAGGAACAAAGAAAAAACGTGAAAAGAATCACGGATTGACTTTGAAAAAAAATATTCTAGGTCAATTTAGGATTGTTCTGAAATTTGCGTCATCAAAAAATTAGGTCGAAAATAAACAAGAAAGAGTTATAAAAAATGAAAGAAGTTTCGGTACCAGCAACCAAGAGGATTGCACTCGTTGCACATGATAATCGCAAAGAGGATTTGGTATCCTGGGTCAAAGCCCACAGGGAAATCCTTTCTAAACATCGTCTATTTGGAACGGGAACAACGGGAAAATTGATAAGCGAAGAAACGGGACTTTCGGTTACCAGGTTTCTTTCCGGACCGTTGGGAGGAGATCAGCAGATCGGAGCTAAAATTGCGGAAGGGGATCTGGATATCGTTATCTTTTTTTGGGATCCGCTTACCGCTCAACCTCATGATCCAGATGTAAAAGCCCTACTCAGGATCGCTGTACTTTATAATGTGCCCATGGCTTGTAATCGTTCCACGGCTGATTATATGATTAGTTCTCCTCAATTCACGATATCCTACGAAAAAATTCTTCTGAACTTTGAACTGTTGTGTGAAAGTTAAATAACACCATTGAGCAGCTAACTCAAAATAGGTGAACCAAAACTCGATTCGGTTCCTAAATCTTTAGTCCGGTGACAAGATTTGGAAATTTTGAGACTATTCGTAGCCCTTCTATAATTTTTAGATACGACCACTTGAAATCCGTGTTCAAAGCAAAATGTCTCAAAACATCCCTCCTATCGTTTTAGGACGTATCTTTCTATACATCTTTCTAACGGACATTTTAGGATGATCGTTGTGGATTTCCCGAAACAGTAGGTAATCCACATTTCCTCCTGAATACGCAAATGAGGATTTAGTCTTTGATAGAAGAACTGCTTATTAACATTCAGCACTGAAATACAATGTAGACATTTTTATTTTCAATTGGGATCGTTCTTCCCAGTGTCATAGGAGCGTTTAGAACCAATTTTTTTTAATATCTACTCAAGTATTCTTTCTTTGCTAACTCGACCATCTTCTCTTCAAAATCGGTCTTTATCTGTTTCTGTCCGATAACACTTTCCGACTCTCTGATCTTGGCTTTCAGTGTTTCTAACTTTGTTGACTGTTCTTACTCCCGAAACACCGATCCATGGAGATGTAGTAGAGGAGTGAAAGAAAAAATACGAATAAATCCACTTGTAAATCGAATTTTTCGTTATAGAACATTCTCTACTTACCTCTGCGATTATCGTTACTTTGGTTTCTATGTCCGACACGATTTGCTGTGGCTCGTTGAACCTTCGTAATCGACGGTTCGATTCTTTTATCAATTGTTGTAACTTTTGTTTTTTGTTCATTTGTCTTTTTTCACTCGAAAAAAAAGGAAACACATTTCAGGAAAGACATAAAAGTGTAAATGAAAAAATGTTTTTCTCTTCAGTGCGCGAGTGATCGAGACCTACGCTTTTTTCCGCTTAAATGAGCTGTGGTAGAAACCACTAACAGATAATAGATCTTTTTAAAAATAGGATTAAAAATGAATAAACTTTCCATATTCCTTATATATTTGATCGGAGCGCTACTTGCGCTTTGTATGCTGATCCGCAGAGCGATTTAGCAAAATCGATCTATACAATTCTCGAAAAAAAGTATTGGGTCGAGAAACGATTTGTTATATTGGTTTTACCAGATAGTATAACTCGTTGTTCTGATAATCGGAGAAATAGAAAAAAAGAAGAGGAACTTGGAGCCTTGATGGAGAGTCTTGGAGCAAAGAATTATGTGAAAGATTTTTCTGTTGATGAGGAGAAGGCTTTAAATCCGAATAGACCGGGTTGCCCAATGGCTTTATTGAAAACAGAAAAAGTAGATTTTTTGGTTATAGTGAATATAATAGCAGGAGAATATAAAGGGGACCCATACTCAAAGATCGAACATTTAGATTTTCCTCCGGAAAAGTTGATCCGACTTTGCAGGCTAATTTACGTTTAGAAACTGAAGGAAAAGAGCCAACTGAATTAAAGATTCATAAAGATGTTCGTAATTTGAAGATATGGACTAAACTTTTAAAACGAATTACAGGGATGTCTGCTTTAACCGATTTGGAAGAATTAGAGGAACTTAAAGATGCTCAGGATATCAACGAAAACGGTTGTTGAATTTAAAAATCCCATTAAAAGGTGCGAAGTGAATGAGAAAGCTGACAAGACAAATTCTCCTGAGAAACAGTGTGTAAGTGTTGAATATGAAAATCCAGTGCAGGATTAGCCTAATCCGTTTTATTGGACACTTTTCTAACGCGGCGTTTTCTTTGGTCTCACAAAGTCTAAGGACGGATGAGATCTTTGCCTATTACATATAATGTACATCTATATAATCAAAAAGCATTTCTTCCGTTTCTCGAATTCTATAAAAGTAAATATATTCTATTCTTCTTTTCAGAGAACCAAAGAAGAACTTGGTGATCGATTCCCCTTATTTTCTAAGAAAAAGGCGTTCGTTTTTACTTTACTAGATCAATCTGTGCTTTTGTAATTGCTTCCACTGGAACTCATGATTCCTAAACTACCATTCCTTAATTTAAAAAATTTAGAACCATAAGAAATTCTAAGGTTCTGAAACCTGAGATTTTTTCATTGGGTACTGCTTATTCTAACAACACAATTAAGGACAAATTAGAAAAAGGAAAATTCAGTATCAATTCCAAATAAAAAGAGTGCGAGAGATACTGAGTGAATTGCTCTGCTTAATTTTTTTAGTTAGATGGTCGAATGTATTTTTGTCTGGTTCAACGCATTTAGAGTTTTAAAGACTTGCTGGAAATTCAAACTCGAAAACTATACCGCCTATTTCAATTCGCGTCTGCTATCATTTTATTTAGAATGGCCCTTAAATAGGTTTTGGGACAAGCTCTGATATGGCGCCCCCATCCGGAGCCGTAAATATTTTTTCGCATTTTTTTTTAATCACCCAATAATTTAACTCGTTAGAGAAAAGCATTCGCGACGATTGATCAGACTGATATTCGCGGGTTGGATACCGCAGGATAATCTATACATCGGGAGCTGTTCTTAGTCTTAAAACGAAGGTCAAATTTGAAATTCAAATTTGCTTCAACACTGAGCCAACAAGTATTCCTCCTTTATCGTACATCTTCTCTAACGAATTCAATTATTGGATGAAACATTACTCTAACTCTATGCAACCAGATTCATCGCCGCCCAAAGAAATCCGGATAACTCTCTTGAAACTGCCGTTATCATTACCTGAGGAGTTTTTCCTCTTTGCTGTAGATTACGAAACTTCTTGTGTAATCTGAGAGATGCTTTTTCCGCCAAAGCAACAACTAACGCAGGTTGTCCCGATCTACGTGCGGTTACAATCTTACTTCCCGTTCCAGGGAAACGATGTTGCCAAGCTGCTTCTGTCAAAATCCTTCGAAGTCTGGGACTTCCAGTTTTTGTTATCCCTGTTTGTTTTCTTTTGGAACCGCTGGAATATTCTCCCGGAACAAGTCCTAAAAAACTCATGAACGAACCGGCTGTTTTGAATCGTTTGAAGTCACAAACCTCACAAAGTAAAAACATTGCGGTTAGATAATCCACTCCTCGGAAACATCTTAATATTCCCACTTTCTCTCGATACGGTTCACTTTCCGCTATCTCTTGTATTCTCTTATCCATCGCTTTTAAATTCTCTTCTTGAACTCTTACCCGACTATAATAGTCGTTAAATGTCTCTTGAAGGATCTCATTGTTAAACTGTAGATTGTTCAACCATTTGTTATGACTGACTGTCCAATACTTTGTTGCTGAGTAAGTTATACCCTTTCTTAATAAGAATTTCATCAACCTCTGACGATTCCTTCCTAAATCCAAACGAAGGCTGTCACGGGATCTCAAATAATCCCTTACCGCTTCGTCCTCTTCACTCGGTACATGAATCGATTCTAATTCTCCACTTCGTAATAATTTTGCTAATTTGATCGCATCTCTTTTATCGGTTTTGATCTTATCCGAACTTTGTCTTGGTATCTTTCCGGGTGCTACAAGGATACAATTCACTCCCAAAGACTTTAGATATCTGTAAAGTGGATAACCGGTTACTCCCGCCTCGTAACAACTATGTATCTCGTTCCATTCTGATTTTAGTTTATTGACGAACTTTTTGATCTGAACCTCATTATGTTTTATCTGCTGTTCTTTTACTATTTCCTTTGTATTGTTCGTTAAACACGCAATTCTAATCGTTTCTTTGTGGACATCCATTCCTACATATATTTTTCTTTTCATTACGTTCCTTCTGTTGGTTTTCTTGTTTTGTGGTATATGCTTGCATCTAACCCACGGTTTTCAAGCCCAGAAGGGGCGCCATTTTGTCTTAAGAAAAAATGAACTTCAAGACTTTGGTTCGATTTTCTACAAAGCGGAAGTTAAACTTCCGCCGAGTTCTTCAAACAAAGTCTTGATTTTAAAACGAACTCTGAGCCAGACGGACTTCTTTTTTATCTGTTAGTCGATCGATCCATAACCCAGCCGATCGTAAAGGGAATAAAAATCATAGTTAGATAGCGAAGGCCGATTTGAATAAAGTAGTCTCCAGCGTTCATCTTAGACATCGGAAGTAAAATTAAGAAATCCAATCCCCAATTGATTGCTAACCAGATAAATCCTGTGCTTAGAAGAATCGAAAATTTCTTACCGGAGATTTTCAATGCAAGAGAGGCTAATAAAACACAACCCGTGAAATTTCCTACAAGGAGCATTACTGTTTTGAACAAAAATAGATCGGTCTGTAACTTTCCATCCCTCGAATAAAACGGAATCGCGACGATGAATGGAATCAACCAAACTAAAAAGCCGTAGCTAAAGATTCGTATTAGATACTGTTTCATAAAAAACTCCGATGATAAAGTATGTGCTTATCTCAAAAATTTTGATTCGATCCGCGAAAAAAATGATGAATCAAAGCTTTGGAACAAGCCCCTGGTAAAGTTTTAAGGCAGTTTATAAACCGGTGATAGGGATGCAATCTCTTATTCCGGGTAGGATTTAGTAGATAGCGTCCTAATAAAAAGTTTTCAGAAGGATGCAGGTTCCATAACAACGATCAAAGGTTAGATCGAAGCGTTTTCAATAGGAAAGTGAGTGATCCAGGAAAGAGGACGACCCATATAACCAGACCCAGGCGATGAGAAACAACGGTATTCAAGTTTCAGCGAGGATCCGAGGCTAGTTAAAAAAGTATGTCAAGAATCATCTAATGAGTAAATTAGTGAGAGTGGAAACAGAGAATGAATTGAACCTTCTCAAAGAGGCATAGAAAAGGATACGAGGACTTGAAAAAGCGTTATCGAATGTGACGATAGAGAATGTTCTTTACAAGAGTTTAGTCGAGGTTGCGGAGATAGATCTAAAGATAGATCTAAAAAATTATGGTCATCCTGTATCAAAGAAGCCAGGATAACTTTAGATAAGCTGAATATTAGGATAAATATATAGAATGCTTGTTGATTTTTCAAAAAAGCATTGGTAACTCCACTCGTCAGAGATGTTCCCACTCGCAGGATCATGAATTCTTTTAGAAATCAAGTTTCCATTCTTTGCATATTCAAAAGACTGCTGAAACTTTCTGGAAAGATTCCCATCCGCAATTCCTAAATAACTACCGTTAGCAGATGTAAGACGACCCAAACCGTCGTAGCTGTAGACAAACTGAGTGTTAAAATCCGTAGAATTATTAACAACATTCGTAATGTTGTTGTTCGGATTGAAGGAATACACAGCGTCTTGCAAGACTTTCGCATTACCACCCACATCCCCGGAAGAATTAATGCGAACCATTCTCCCTTTTACGTCATATCCGTAGGAAGTTGTAATCCCGTTTCCAAGGGTTAAACTTGAAGTCTGACCAAACTCGTTGTAACTGATGTTCTCAACGATGTCTTTGTTACAATATCCCGGTAAAATTCCGTTCGTGTTTACTTGAACAGAAATCCCTGAAATGTAACCCGCAGAACCATATTCATAACAAGCTCTCATCCGTCCGTGACTGATCGGATGTTCCGGATAATCGATCCGAGTCACACGACCGAGTAGATCGTATTTAGTTAGTGGATAGGGCGGCTCCGCTTCGCGGACCGGGCTCTCGGCTCCAGTCAATAAATTGCATGCTAAAAACGTAATACAAAGTATTGCCCTTATTCCCAATTTATTGACTCCGCTTCGATCCCTGCCGCGTTGTGGGTTTATGTTTCATCGTTGTTCAAGTGAGATCCCAGAGTGTGACCCATAGGAATTGTTCTGTTGAATTCAGAGTCGGGTAATGAATTACTTTCGTTTGTAGAGAAAGATCGTTCCTTTATTCCAGTGAACACAACACGACATACTAAATTATCCCGCTTCGTAAGTCTATGTTATTTCTTTTCCTCTTTCAAACCCCTCTTACTCAAAGAAAATCGTTTTCAAAGAACAATAAATTGCACTGCTTCGCACCGCCGGTGCAGTGAAGCAGAACCCTCGGAAAACCCCAGTCTTCAAACCAATGAGTAAAATATAATACAATTCCGACATATTGAAAATATTTAAGAAATTACGCAGAACTGAGTCCAATGTTGTTTCTTACGATCATAACAAAATGCTTTAACGCCCATCCTTTCATTAATCGAAACCTTCTGAGAAAATTAAAAGTTGCTATTTTGTCAACCCAAGAGACATAGTTTCATTGCTATGATTAAAATTACAAACAACCTAACTCGATCAGAAATAAAACTGTATTCTGTAAAAGATTTATATTCATGTTTTATGTTAGAGACTCAGAATCCAGAAAACTTTCATACATTACAAACACTTAAAGATTTCGTATTCACAATCAATCAAAAAGCTGGCAACTCTTATCCCAGGCAGGATGACGGATTAGATTATGATTCAACTTGGTTTTTTGTTACTTTTGAAAACGAAATTCTTTCTTGTATGCGAATTGTTGTAAAAACGCCAGAAAATCAAATTCCTTTAGAAAGAGGTTTTATTCTCAATTCCCAAAACCAACAATACAAAGTCATTGTTGACAATGTAGCTGATTGGAATTCAGTCGCTTTTGTACAAAGCCTACAAGGCGCAAAAGCGGCAAAATTTAACTTTGCTTGTGTAGCCAAGTATTGTTTAGAACAAAATTTTAATTTAATATATGGAATGTTTAATGATGAACGAAAAGGAATTGGGCGAATCTATTTAGAAGCGGGAGCAAAAATTTCTGAACAGTTTCCAAAAAAGATTTTTTTCAAAGACTTTCTAACGTATGGAGAGACAGCAACGTTTACAATAATAGAAATCGAAAAACAGTTTGCAAAAATTGTCTGGAACCTTACGATTGTAATATTCTATGTCCAAAAATTTATCAAATGAGATCATACTTCTCAATTCTACTATGGCAATTTTTATTTTTTTCTTGGGAATCTATGTTTTATATCCCAATTCAAAATCAAAAACTCAGAAATATTTTGGTATTTTGTGTCTGTTATTAGGTGCATGGTTTCAATCTTTTATATTGAGAGAGATTGTTCCCTCTTGGTCTTATAACTGGCTGATTAATTGGGCGCTGATTCCTTCTGTTCCGATTCCTTATTATTTGTTTAAGATTACATCTTCTTACGATCAGCAAGAACAAAAAGTCAAAAAACCGAGAAGAACTTTTTATTTTCTGAATTTTTTACTGATCTGTTTTTTTTCTCTTCACGCATTTTCGTTACAAACCTTACACGTTTCTTCTAACCATAATCAGAATTTTTCTTTTGAAAGCAGTTATGTTTATAAGATTTTACTAATTTATTCTCTCTGCATGGTAATTTTATCTTTAATAAACTTAGCTTTCAATGTAATGCGAAAAAAAGGAAGAGCTAAAACAAATGCGGTGTTTTTGCTTTTAGGCTTAATTCCGCCGATAGTTTCCGTTTTGGTTTTTATCTATATTCGACCAGTGCTCTATGGAGTATTTTCAGGTGGATATACGGTAATTGGATTTATATTCGGGATTCTCATCTGGCCAATTGCAATCATGAATTGTGACGCTTTTCAACTTAGGCAATTTTCGACTTATCCTAAAGAAAGAGTCTTAACAAAAATTACAAAACCAGCGTTTAACTTTTTATATTCAATCGTTGATAAAAAAGCTTGGATGTCGGAAGTCTTTTCAAAAAACATTCACTTTATGAAGCTAGTTTTGATTAAAGATACGGAATTGAAAGATCACTACGATTATTCTTTTGTAAAAAGAAGTTCGATATTAGCTAGAATGTTTGGAAATTACATTAAATAATTCTTAATTCTTAAAATTATCTACGATATTTTTGACCGCAGAAAGTTGACTATCCGTAAGATTCAATAAACTCTCCAACAATTTTATCATCCCTTTT
Source organism: Leptospira mayottensis 200901116 (assembly GCF_000306675.2). Taxonomy (NCBI): domain Bacteria; kingdom Pseudomonadati; phylum Spirochaetota; class Leptospiria; order Leptospirales; family Leptospiraceae; genus Leptospira; species Leptospira mayottensis. Next base: position 2,739,217 of record NZ_CP024871.1, on the reverse strand, counting down.
CGTTTTAAAATTTTTTGAAACAATTCCTGATTTGAATCAGTGGACCGACTTGCTCCTTTTTTCTTTAAAATCATTTCACCGAGTCCGGACACAAACCACTCAAAAGAAATATCATGAACGTGTTCGAATAAGAGCATTGTCTTTTTTGTAATCGCTCTTTCATTTTTTAGCATCTTTGTAACAGCGCCTGAAGTTAGACCAATCATAGACGCAGCTTGACCTTGATTGAGACCTTTGGTCTCTTTGAGATGCTCTAAAATTATTTTTAAACGAGTTATTTTATCTTTATCCATATTGAATTATATTTGTACTTTGTCAATTTTTTTAAATTGACAAGTTGACTTAGTCAAATTATAGTAAGGGTGTCATTTCCTCAAATCTGTATTATAGGATTTAGCAATGAGTCCCTGTAAAGAGCAAGAAATTAACATAAAGTTATTATCGCTTCAGTCATTTAAGACTCGTTTTACAAAGATAATTTCAATTTTAACCCATCGAGCAATAGTTGATTCGCGCCAAAAACAGGTGAATTCATGGTAATCAATTATTATAAAATCGTATCCCTTATAGATATCTTAGGTTTTGCGGTTTCGGTATTTACTTTTGTTTGGTCTTGTAAAAATATTTTAATCAATAAAAGCCCTATTGTTGTTTTCTTCAATCTTCCTTTTATTTCCCTCTTAATCTCCGTTAGTTTCGTTTTAGATCTTATGGGTACAATTCTAGATAAAAAAGATTTCTTTTTTATCTCAAAATTGATTTCCGGATTGATGATTTGTTATGCACTTGTTTTAGAACGTTTTTTGCCTTTCTTGCTGGGTAAGATTACGGTAATAAATTTATACAAAGAAATTGAATTAGAAACCATTCCAAAGGGCAAAGAATCCAAAAAAAATAAATATCCGTCTAGAGATTTGTTAGAAGGGATCGATTTAGAAAAAGTTAAAATGAAATTGAATCATTTTTTAGATTCTAAAGGTTTTATAGACGAAGAACTGAGACTTCCTGATTTTGCAATTGATTTAGGCCTCACTACTCATCAAGCTTCTTACTACTTGAATCAATATTTGAATATGAGTTTTACTGATTTCCTCCAATTCCACAGAATCAACGAAGTCAAAGATATGATGTGTATAAACGCGAATTATAACCTTTTAAACATTGCTCTTGAATGCGGTTTCAATTCCGCTTCTTCGTTTCACAGAGCTTGTGTTAAATATACGGGTAAATCTCCTCGCGATCTTAGACAGGAACTTCTTTCAAATATTGAAACCCGAAGAAAAGTTGAATGAGTAGAAAATATGATGGAATGTTCTTACTTCTCCGCTTCGGTCAAGTTATTGAGTTATTTTCAAAAAATTCTATATTCTGTTTTCATTACAATAACTTGACCACGCATACATCCCTAACACACCGTAGGTCTTTATACTTCTTTTCTTCTTTAAAATCTCTCCTAATAAAAGCAAACCGTTTTCAAAGATCTTTAGGGCATAAATGTTTTTTCGTTATATTATAGTTTTAGAATACGATTTTTTTTATATCCGTTATGCTTTTTTAGTTTTTGCTAGGCTCACTATTATCGTTCGAGTGGGATCCCGTTTTAGACTTTGTGAAATTTAGTCTTATGAAGATAATTAAAGATATAGATACAAGTAGACTAATAAGTATAAAAATTTCTTCTAAAACTATATCTTCAAGAAATTTTTTTTGGATTATGTAAAGAAATGTAAAGAGTATAAACATATTAAAAAAAATTAACAAAAACATTTGCCAAAATTTAATTCGTATTAAATACCAAATTAACATCGGTAAATAAAGAATTATTCCAAAAAATGTAAATAAAATAATAAAAATTGAATATATTGATGTAAATTTATGAGTAATATTTGAAATCATCGCAAAATGAAAAAACAGAATGATTGCCGCATAAATTATTCCAGTGCTACTCGCTAGTGTAATAGTTTTCATTACCAACATTATCAATTTTACCTTATTTAAAAATGTCATTTATTGATTTTGTAGTTGCCTCTTTAGCATCGTTAACTAGAACTTTACTGACACCAGCTGCAGACCCTGTGCCATCTTTATATTTTTGAAAATCTCCTTTCAAAACTTTAATATCTCCTGACTTAATTGCCTCTTGGTTATTTTTATGAAGATCATTCGCGAAGTCCGTAGGTGTGGAAATTGGCGCTTTTCCACTTTTATACTTTGTCTGTGCAGTACCTTGTTTTGCTAAATCAGTGCAATTGGCATTAAAAACTGTCCAGTTTTTATTTTTCTCGAAAAACTTTTCGGCAGTCTCTTTGATCTTTCCATCCTCAGTGCCTTTTGAATCTGTTTTCAATTGCAAAACCAAATCAGGATTCTTTCCTTTTGATCCAATATGATTTTTCTTTAGCACTTCATCCATTGAGCCTTCATGTTTATAAGTTTTTTCCATCGTTCTAATTGGGCCAGAGTTTACAGGATTTGCTTCATACAATGTTTGTTTTTCTTGAGTTCCAACGCCAATTGCTACGTGACCTGCTCCTGAATCTGTTGTTTCCGATTTGTAAAAGTATAAGAAAGTATCATGCCCGGTCGGATCCTTCGCGCCAATCGGATTCCCTTTCACATACGAGAAACGATTCCAACCCTGCGTATCCAGTTCCCCGTCAACGATCGTATCGGCACTTGTAAATCGTCCAATGCCAGGGTCATAGTATCTCGCATTGAAAAAGTAAAATCCAGATTCCCGATCAAGCTCTTGCGAATTGTATTTCGGAGAGAAATTCAAATCCCCCCGTTGCACAAAAGTCTCACCGTAAGGTTGGTATTGGATTTGAGAAAGAGTATTCCCATCATCGTCTAACACGTGAGAGACGGAATCCACTTGATCAGTCAGGTAATACGCAAGGGCACCCGCCTCATTTAACGCAGCAATACGAACACCATTGAGATAAACATTGTTCACCGAAGTGAGTATATTTTCAGACTCAATAAACTCCAGACCAAAGAACTTGCTCGGATACAAGATCTCAACATTAGAAAAAACATTGTTCTTCGGTTCTAAGGAAGACTTTCGAATCCGAAACCCGCCTTCATCATACCAATAACTACCGAGGATCGCATTGTTTCCGTCTTGAATCTGAGTAATCCTGTCTTGAGAATCGATGCTGATCCGTTTCGTTAAATTCTTAACATTGTCTCTTTGACGAGTTAAATTTCCATTCGCGTCATACTGCATGACAAACGCGTCAGTTCCGGACTTAGAAGAATCGATGTTCGTTACCTGGTGATTGGAATAAACATAACTCCACTCGTCTGTGACGTTGTTGCTCGCAGGATCATGAATTCTTTTAGAAGTCAAGTTTCCATTCTTTGCATATTCAAAAGACTGCTGAAACTTTCTGGAAAGATTCCCATCTGCAATTCCTAAATAACTACCGTTAGCAGATGTAAGACGACCCAAACCGTCGTAGCTGTAGACAAACTGAGTGTTAAAATCCGTAGAATTATTAACAACATTCGTAATGTTGTTGTTCGGATTAAAAGAATAGACAGCGTCTTGCAGAACCTTGTTGTTACCATCCACGTCACCGGAAGAATTCAGACGAACCATTCTACCCTTGACGTCATAGCCATAACTGGTTGTAATCCCGTTTCCAAGGGTTAAACTTGAAGTCTGACCAAACTCGTTGTAACTGATATTTTCAACGATGTCCTTGTTGCAATATCCCGGTAAAATTCCGTTCGTGTTTACTTGAACAGAAATCCCTGAAATGTAACCCGCAGAACCATAGTCATAACAAGCACGCATCCGTCCGTGACTGATCGGATGTTCCGGATAGTCGATCCGAGTCACACGACCGAGTAAGTCGTATTTAGTTTCTGTAATGTATGGACCCTGTGTTTCTGTCGGAAGAGGGTTTCCTGCGGAAGTTGCTAAAATCGCTCTCGTTTCTTTTTTGACACGACCTAACTTGTCGTAATTAAATGTTTTGTTTTGATTGGAGTCTTCTACACGTACCAGTCTTCCGACAGAATTCTCACTACCTGGATACGAATCATAGGTATATCCAATGTTCCCTTCTGGGATATTTTTAGTCAGGATTCTTCCCACACCGTCGTAACTCAGTGTTGTCGTAACACCTTTTGCATTCGTGCTCGATGTCAGATCTCCAAATGCGTTGTAGTTGTAGGAGCTCACACCCAAGTCAGGATCACTTTCGGCACGCAATTTCCCGAATGCATCGTAACTCCAATAGGCTTGGTTCTTGCCACTGATGTCTTTTGTGGGAACTCCTCCACTTGGATTGGGGCAACTCATCAAACTTGCGTCGTTTAAGTCACTTTTCTTGATTCTGTTTCCCGCAATGTCGTAACAAAAACCAATCTTGGCTGCAGTCCCGTCGGTAGAAAAATCTTCTACATACAAGACTTCTCCTTTTGCGTTCTTTGCAATTCGTTTGTTCGTACCGCTTGAATGAGTCTCAGTCGTTTCAAACGCAGAATTGTACGTGGTTGTGATCGTTGTAGGAGAAGTTTCCCCTTGGGCAAGCGGCAACGTTGTTTTTTTCACCCGACCAATCGGGTCATACTCAAAACTGGTTGGATTTCTTTCTTCTAAATGCAGAACAAATCTGTCGATTTCTCCCGACGTTGCCCAGCTCGATTGACCTTTTCGAATTACCTTTCCAGTCCCGTCATACACAAGTCTTCCCGTGATCGCAAAATTACCGTTAGACGCAGATTTGACTGTATAGATGTTACGACCCATTCCGTCGGAATAGGTGCGAGATACAAAGTCCGGATCTCCGTTGCCTGTCGGGAAAGTTGTCTTTGCACTCAAAGGAAAAGAAGCGTCGTAAGAATAGTTTGCAGTTGTAGTAGTTCCATCATCCGTGTCGGAACTCGTTCGAACCAGCCTTCCAAAATCATCATATTCAAAAAACGTTTGATTTCCGTTTGCATCTGTGGTTGTGGTCGGAACTCCAAACGCAGATCCGTAATGGATCTGATGTGTCGTCGTAAAAGAAATACTTCCACCGAATTTTGTTTCCTGCGTTACAAATTGATTCAGTTCGTTGTCGTAAACGTAGGAACTCCCACGCGGAGGACTGGAACTCGCATCTCTTTCGAAAATCTGATTTCCGTTCGAGTCGTAATCGTATTCCATCGTTTTGGAACCCACAGGACTGAGCCCGCTTCCAGTATAACTCGTAACGTTTCTCGTAAGATTCCCTCTGGAATCGTAGGTTGCAAGAGAGGTCGTTTCATTGGCGCTTCCGGAAAAAGAAACTTGACGCGTTGCTCTTCTTTGATTGGTCGTATCATCGGTTTCAAAATCCGTACTGTTTATCGTGGTCGTAACACCGTGCACGGAATCACTAAAATGATCGGTAACACTGTCGGTTTTCCGACTGATCTTGGCTCCACTAAAAATGATGTCGGAGGTTTGTGTTGTGGTTCTTTGACCGCTCAAAAACTTCTCAATCTTAGTCGTAACAGGAAGGTAACTTGTGATTCCCGGTGTGTTCGTAATCTGTTTTACATCATACGTTGTTTGAATGATACCATAGTCATTGTTGTCATTCCCGATGATACGAGTTTCTTTCTCTGCTCCACCAAGTGCTCGGTTCATTAGAAAGTCAGAATACGGAGTCGTATGGTATTTGTGAGTTGTTCTTTCTCCATAGCCTTCTTGAACGGTAAACTCAGAAAACCCAAAGTAATCCGTTTCTTTTTTTCCGTTTAAAAATGCAGAGAACGCAAATCCATTCTTGTATTCGTAATTCTTTGTGATGATGTTGGAAAAACCGTCGTTTAACTTAACTTGGGTGCAAACTCTGTAACTCGTTGGCAAATCCGGAATATCATCGTCCCCCGTATTGTCAAACTTCGTGGAATTGGTATATTCAAATTCATAAATGCCTCCGATTCCGTTTTTCACTCTCTCAATGACGTCTGGAACACTTCCTGTAGAAAGTGCAAAATACCAAGTCGGTTCTTTCAAATGAAAGATTCCAATGTCTGTAAGTCCATCCCCGTTGTAATCTCCTTGGATCCAACGGAAAACATAGACTTGCGCGATCAGATCAGGCCTGTCTAAATTCTTCACAACAACATTGTTAGGAAGAGATACAATTCTACTCTGTGCTAAGTCATACAGCTTGTCTTCCCCGCCTGAGATGAGAATCGGATTTCCGTAATTGTCGAAACGATCGCTAAACGATATCGTTCCCGCATTGTAGAGGGTTCTGGAAACGAAAGTCGTATTAATTTTAACTTTGGTAAACGAAGTCCCGTTGTCTAAGTTTTTCCCAAACACGATCGAGCCGTCGGAAGTGAGCGCATATATAATCCCCGCGGGGCTTGCTGCGTTGTATTCCGAAGTTGTGATAGGAAGTTGTATGTCTCCGGTCAAACGTTTGAATTGAATGGCGTTTGCATTGATCGTTCCCAAATACCATTTGTGAACCGTGCTTCTTCGATCTACGATCACAAGCTGAGCTTGTGTGGTTGTAAACTTACCTGAAAAGAAACTGAATTCTTTTCTACGTTGTCTATTCTCGTTTGTTCCAGCTTGGAAGAGGTCGTTTAAGTCGGTAGTAGTTAAATCTCCATTCGGAGTTAAAAACTTAGTACCACCTAGACCGGAAAGTACAAACCTTGCAGTTCCACTTACAGTCTGATCATCCAAGATGAGAACCGACTGAGAAGTATTGTTCTCAAAATAGTCTATCACGGTTCCGCTGTTATTCGGATCAAACTTAGAAACGTCCGTATCGCTAAAGGAAGCTAAATTAGAAATGTCGAATGCATTTCCGTTCGTGTGTTTTAACACAAAAAACTGATTCGTATTTCCTTGTTTTTTGTAAAAGAGAACCTCGTCTTTTAAATTGTTCGTATAGCGGTCTGGTTTTCCACCGAAGAAGGTCGTAATTCCTGTTCCTTCCGGATTCAAAGATGTATTGACCCTCGGTACAAACGAGTTTCCTTGTTTCAAATTCCATACGTTATCTTTACGGTTAAAGATCAAAAGCTCGGGAGAATTAGAACAATCATCTATTGTAAAACATCCCGGAAATACAAGTTCTCCTTTTCCAGAGTTTAGATTTCCGTCATATTTGTAATTCAGCAGAACTGTCTTAGTGTTGCTCGATACTGCAAAACTAGTTCTACCCGATTCTATTTTTACCTCGTCCTTAGGAAGAGGAGTTTTTAAAATCCGATCCTGGTCCGGACCGTAACTCATATCGTTATATATCTTGAATCTAAACCCGTTCTGTGTCGCTTCTCCGATCCAGAACTTGCTGTCGCTTGAGGAGTAAAATCCAATATCGGATCTTCCATCTCCGTTAAAATCCCCTTGGATCCAACGAGTTACGGTTTTGAACTGAGGAGTTCTCGACCAAATCTTGAAATTGATCGTTCTGTCACCCGTTTCACCTAACGTCCATTCTCCATTACTTCGATCGAATATGAGAAAGTCCGAAAAACCGTCTCCATTAAAGTCCCCACTAAAACGGTCGTGTCCGAATAACGACTGTTCGGGGGCTGTAAACACTTTGTAGAGCTTCCACTGAAGTTTAAAATAAACCGGATCGGATTTGTTTTCGTTACGATAATTCTCACCTACGAACCATTTTCCGGACCTTGAATCGTAGAGAGAAATATCGGTTCTTCCGTCTCCGTTGTAATCACCTACGAGAAAGTTTACTTTGTCGTGATCCTTTCCAGGTTTAGAAGAATCGTTTGTGCTAATGCTGTCTAAGTTTCCATCCGGTGTATAATCGTTTCTGAATACGTTTTGAAACTTCTTACTAAACCTTAAAAATTCAAAACTTCCTCCTTTGTTGAGCATCAAAGTCCACTGACCGCTAGGCTCATCAAACAATACCGAGTCACTCAGTCCGTTTCCGTCATAATCTCCTGGAAACCATTCCATCCGAAAGATGTCCGGGATACCAGCCATGAGTCTTCCATACGATTTGAATTGAAATACTCTTCCGTCGTGTTCTGCTACGATGAAATCTCTGGTTTCCGGCAAGTAGAATGCAATGTCGCTTCTTCCGTCTCCGTTGTAATCTCCACTTACATTTCCTTTGAAGAATTTTATCTTTTCCTCGTTTGTATATCCTTGATACCGGTTTGCATACAGTTTGAAGTTGTAGCCTCCTTCCTTTCTGCCTTCTGCCGCTTTCCAATTTCCTGACTTCGGATTAAAAAAGAGCAAATCACTGATCCCGTCTCCGTTAAAATCTCCTTCGAAGTATTGTGTGGAGTTCGGATCTTCTTCGATTTCGGATGACGTTTGATTGACTATATTCTGCCAGATCAAGTAACGACTGGATGTTTGGTATTCAAACTCCGGTTTTGTCGTGTGTTTACTCGATTGTATGGTTTTGATTCTAGGTCTTCCTGAGTCGGAAGAAGTTTCATATATGGGAGTATATTCCCAGAGTTTTCCTCCGTTGTCCCAGCCGACTTCGATTCTTTCCAGAATCCTGTCCATCCTCATGAGAAATCCGGGAGAAGTGGAAACGTAAAAATCCTCTCTTTGTTTTGTGAAAAACTTTACGTATTGGCGTGCGGGCACACCACTCTTAGAGTTCCCGGTATATCTGATTTCTTTTAGAAAAAGATTTCTGTTTTTTGAATATTCCGAATTGTCATAATTCGCTTGGAGATAGTTTCCGTTTTTGTCTTCGGTCCTTGTCAAATACCAGCTATACGTTTGGCTGGAGAGGTTCGGGTCAAAAATTCTGCTTTCGAAACTTTCACCGTAGAAGGTTTTCGTTCCGGATGAATCGAGTATTTCCCAAATCCCACCACTCTCTATTTGAGAAAGTTTTAATACGACTAAATCATCACTTGTAATTTCAGGGCGATAGACTCCGTTTTCGTTTGTTGTATTTCCGCTTACTTTTACGAGCCTTTGTCCGTTCCAGGTAAAACTGTCTCTTGTATCGTAGTAAAGGGCTCCGTATTCGGGTGTTCTTGTGATGGATCCAAGTCCCAGGCTCCATCCAATTCCTAACCATCCGTCTCCTCCCGTGGAGGAATACGTTAGACTTAGCTTGGGTTCTACTCCCGCACGTCCAGGAGGTGTATGTATGGGATACGTTAGACTGATTCCTCCGAAGTGGTTCACTTCGGGAGGTGCTACAAAGGCAGCTCCCACAATCGCTTCCGCTTTTGTTTCGGGTGCGTCGATCGCTTGCGCGTAGTTAGTCGAGATAGAAAAGAGGTCACTTCCTTCCGGCGCCGGTGCGCTTCCGGGTGATCCATTCCCAGAAACAGGACTACTTCCCATTCCGCTGCCAGATGAGGGAAAACTCGTTCCGTTTGGTATTCCGAGTAAAGCCCACCACCAGTTGTTGGACTTTCCTTTTTGTCCAGGCAAAATTCCACACGTTGTTGTTACGAATAAAATACAGGAGAAGAGTAGTATATTTATATATTTGAATGTATGAGTGCGACCAGGTTCCCAGAATATTTCAAAAGAATCAAAAGAGAATCCTCCCCATTTCTTTTGCGGTGAAGTTTCTCTTATCTGCGCATTCTGTTTTTTCTCTGTGTTTCTGTTTGGTTCTTTTTCGCTCATTTTGTTTGCTTGTTTTTTTTCATTTTTTATCGAATCTTTTAGTTTCGCGTTTGTCTTTGTTTCTCTTTCAACTTTAGTACATGTTGCTTTTATAATATAATCATTCGTTGTTTGTTTTTACTCGGAACCGTATAACAGAGCGTTTAAACATAGATTTGAAATCAAAATCGAGACACTCAATTGTCTAAAGATCCGTAAAACAAACTCTCAAATACAATAAAACCTCGATCGTTTGAAGACAAATTTTCCTTTCAGCGTTTTAACCCCGTTATACTACCTTCTAAAAATCTTGGAAATGGGTATGTTCCCCGGAGACTTTTTTTGTAAATGTTCCGACAGGAATCATACTTCGCGCTTGCAAAAAGTATGATTTTGTGGTAGAGAAAAATCACCCGAGTTTTCCCACCACCTCACCCCCCACCCAAAGAAGGGAGGGGCCGAGTATTACAAAAAATTGTAGTAACTCCGACAAATTGAAATTTTTATATTTATATAATTTCATTTCCATTTCTAAAAACACAATAGGCGGCTTTATTTCTAAAAACCGCCCATCCCTCTAACGAAACGTTTTAGTACTTGATCTTCGCTCGGATCGTAAAGTCCCTTTCGATCAAAGGAGACACAAAGAAGTTATTCAGACCGTATTTCAAAGCGCCCGGGTTGGCAAGATCTACTTTGTAACCTCTAATTCTCTGTTGTGTTTTGTCTTGAGAAAGCCAAGTCACAAGTCCAAAACCGTTGTCTACAACAGCAGTTCCCCTGTATTGAACTCCTTCGTTTGTAGTACTGATCTGAAATTCCTTCGGACCGTCTACTGTAAATGTGGATAGATCGCTGACTCTACCCCAATTGGTTCGTCTTGTCCCATTGACTTGATCCCAGGTGGTTAAAATTTTATTACCCGTCAATACGGAGTTAACAAAGTTTCTAGAATCCACATTGGCCTGAGCCAGAGACAACGCATTCGGATACAATAACTGTCCCGCTTGCAAGTCTAGAACCTTTAAGAACAAATCCTTACCGTTCTTTCTATATGTAAAAAGTCCTCTATCTCCAAAACTATTGAGTTTAAGAGAATCCACACCTCCGGATTCCACTTCAATATTCGAAGTTCCTAATAAATTGGAATTCGAAGTATCGATTCCTCTTCCTAAAATCATCCCGTCGTTTCTTCTCCAAAGTACCATTCCTCTTCCCGTAGCAGCTCCTACTTGTAAGGAATCCACGGGCCTTGTGGCTTCGCTGACAATGGTCTGAGTCGAACCGATTTTGGCTCCCGTACTCAGGTTGTATACCGAGCCATAGGTAGTATGAGAATCGCCACCGGATGATAGTCGAACATTCCAAGCATACACAAGGTGGTTGTTGTCGTTTGCGTTTGCTGCAATGTCAATTTGATAAACTGGTGTAAGACTTGGAAATTCACCCCAAAAATAACTGGTTCTAGTATTTGCAAAACTCCAAATGGAAATATTCCCTCCTTGAAAGACACCCGTATCTAAACGTAAAATACGAGCATTAGCTTGATAAGTTTTAATTTCATCAAAGGTACAACTATACTGCATGCAATAGGTGTTGAGATCCATGTAAGGGTTTGGCGAAGCCGTTAGCGTATATTGAAATGTAGTGGTAAAGTCGTTCCAAACGATCGCAGCTCGATCATTTCCAATACTAACATCAAAGCTATAACCGAAAGGAGGATTTCCCGGACTTAAAAAATAGAATCCGACGCTACTCGGTTGTAGTCTGGTTACAACCAAGATCTCACTTCCAACTGAAGCCAGTGTATTCAAATCTTTGACAATTGCATAGATATTGTATCCACTTTCCCAAACAATGACCGCTTTCCCATTCTTTGCTTTGACTACAAAATTATTAGTAGCTGCAGCACTGTTGATGTTAAACGGATTTCCGATCGCTTGACCTGTATTGACCTGGTTATATCTTCCAATCAGAGTCGTGCCTTGTCTCCAAACAGTCAACGCAACGTCTCCGTAATTCACTATGGAAGGTGAGTCTAAAGCTTGAGCATTCACGTCCGCACTGATCGGAAAATCTGTGTTTGTACTTTCCAAACGATACGACTTACCACTCGGAGCCGTCAAACGAACCAAACCAGAATACAAGAAATTGCTAAAGTCACCGCCATCGGCCCAGGAATTCCAAAGCGCCACACCTTCGTTGAAAATCCCCATCCAATTGAGAGAATTAAGCTCCGGAGTAAAACCCAAACAAGAACCGGGATGGAAAGGAATCGAAGAACAGTTAACGTTACCGCTTGAAACAAAAGGTTTGTATTGAACCAGATCAAAAGAGGTGGAATTAAAGGAAGAATTCACAAAATTGTTCCAGTCGGTCGTAAACCCTGTATCCATAGAAAGCCTGACATCCGGAGAAGTCAAAGTTCCAGGCACATACATAGAAGTCGTTTTGGGAGCGTCTATTTGAATCAGACGATCCAACTGAACGTCAAAAGAGCCGTCCTGTGCCGCAGGTAAAACCTGAACCACTTTGTAGTTAGTGGAATCTCCTTGGATAAAAAAGTTGTCACCTACGTTTACGGAACCGTAAGAGCTCGCCACTTTCACAAGGCTTGTACCTTTAACAATCGGAACACCCGCTTCTCCTTTTAACTTACGAACCTGGGAGAAGTGCAAAGGCCAGATCGTTTTACGATACGCACTATTCAAAGAAGGCCGAACATACAATTTAACTAAACTGATCGCAGGATCCACAGAAGTACTCAAAGTAGGAAGTTGGACACAAAGGGTATACGTCTGGCTGATAAAATCCAAAGTAGTCCCGCAGTTTTTCAGTTTGTAAGGATCGTTCGAACTCAAGTCCTTAATGACGTGAAACCAATCCGTACGATTCCCGCCAAAACCCAGACTGATCTCAAAATCGGCGGCTTGGTTGATATTGTAACGATCCGAAGACACTTGAGGATTGTAAGTGAAATTCGTGAAGTATTGATACGGTCCTGTGTCCACCGCAGAACCGAAGTTAGGCGAAAGATATTTCGTTTTGTCTAATTTGATTTTTAATTCAATCCTTTCTCCAAAACCAACCTCGCCTAAATAAAGGGAATTCGTATCCGGATAATAAGGATGATTTCCTAAAATTTTAAGATCCCATTTCGTATTCAAAGGATAACCGTTTCCCGTTTCCAAAGGATTGGTTCCGAACTTCTGTTCCACTTTGATAAAGTCCTTAAAGGAAATGTAAACTAAGTCGTAGTTATCACCCGCCCAAATGACGGAATCCACACCCTTTAAAACAGGAGCCGCAGACGCACCTCTCCAAGGATCAAATTTACGTACACTTCCGGAGTCGGTCCAGTAGTCCGTGGGAGAATAAAATTTACCCTTGGAATAAATCGCCCAAACTCCTGAGTTCGTTTTTTCGGCTTCCGTCCATTGGCTATACGGTTTTTGAACACAGGCGGTTCTTGTAACACCATCCGATCCCGTACTCGTTTCATCCGCACAGGGAAGGTTTGTACTAATTCCTCCAAAAGATTCGATCCCTTTTAAATACACTCTGGATTCCGCAAGAGTTGGAGCCGATTCCGACAAGTCTATTACATAATCCTTAAATGTAATATTCTCACCCGAACAGGAAATTCTTTCCAAAGCTTTTTTAAACTGATCCCAGGAGAAAATACGTCCGTAGACTTTGTGTTACACGGATTGGATACGTTCGGTGTATCAAATGCGGTCACACGATACATCTCTCTGATTCCGGGTCCGTACACTTTTACGAGTGCAGTTCTTCCTTTCGCGTTCTCTTCGATGATCTTTAGATTGTTTCCAGTAAAACTCAATAAAGACGATTTGTAATTGGAATCCGCTACGTGAGTCATGGTATAGTCCACGATCATGATCTTAGGTGTATATCCCGCTGCGATCGCCTTTTCCACTTCCGATGTATTCAAATTCGTTAATTCTACTACGTAAGGGCCAAAGTCGGATCCTCCATATACTTCCACTTCAAAAAGACTGTAGTCGTCGTTTCTCAGTCTAAAAGAAGACATGGGAACCAGTTCCCCTCCGGGTGTTTCAAACATCAAAGAACAGAGTATATTCGATATTTTTACGGGCATATTGACTGATAGATTTTTAATATACAAAGCGGCTCTGACTACTCCCGCATTCGGTTCTACCGTGGATGTTTCGTTGATCTTAGAGGATTTATCGGATCGATACTTTCTGGCTTTGTTTGTGGACGAATCCGATTTTAAATTCCAAGCGTCCCGATCGATATTGTTTTTAAAAGGCCGATCCGCCCATTTGGTTGTAGTTGAAGACGTAGCATTTTTTGCGTTCCAACTGTCTCTAGTACTGTTGCTGTAGTTCATACCCACAGAAACAAGTCCCATTCCAAATCCCGAATTCATTCCTGCGGATATGCTTCTTTCGTGGGACAGTCCCGTTTCCGTTTCTGAACTAAAAGAATCCTGAAACTGTACGGTTCTTTCATTCAACTCGTTCTGGTGTATTTTTTCGGATCCTTCGTTTTTAGAGGCTTCAAAATCGTTTGAGTTGATTTCACTTACGATCTGATCGCTTTGGTTGCTTGAGTTTTTTAAGATCTGTATCTTTAAAGTCACAGGAGGTGCGATCGTTGTTTCAATTTGCGGATAATCCGCCACCCATACGTTAGTCAGTGTTTCGTTTTGATTTAAGATCCCGTCTCCGTCAAAGTCGTTTACTATGTTTGTACCCGTTGGATCGATCGTTCCCATCAGAGCGTTGGCGTTTACCGATCTTCCCGGAGGTAGATTAAAAATTGCGTCTACGGGTGTTACTGGAGTGGATCCAGTTCCTCCTGATCCGGAGTTACCCGGTTTTACAGGCACACCTTCGTTGTTCACTTGGGTCTTTACAGGTTCCGCGGCTAACCAAATCGCTCCCGCAAGGTCCACGTTATCCATCGTGTTATGGTCCTTTTCCAACCAACTACAGGTCGCAAAAAGTGGTATGAATATTAATGATATTAAATGAATATACGACACCCGACGAACTTTCAACATCTTTCACCTCTTTGTTTTACGCTTTTGATTTCTTACGTCCTCGTCCGATATACATTTGTTAGCTGAAAACACATTACGATTCTTATATCTATGCTACAAATGGAAAAGACGAGAAACGTCCCAATTACAAAAGTTTCATTTCGACTATGAAAAAAATAAGCCCCGTTGTGACCACAGCATTTCAAAAAATTCTGTTTTTTTGTGATGTTACTTTAATTATTATATCAAACTTATGACGGAGTGCCTCAAAATCTGAAGGTTTGATTTACAAATGAATCCGTTGGCGGTTACATTTTTAAAATATTAAAAATTCAAACGGATTTCAAAAAGAGTCTTTTTTGTATCCCATGCTTGTTTGGAGTGGAAATTTGCATCTGTTTTATAATTTTTATTTATGAATCAAAATAGATGTAGGACTGAGGCTGATTCAAATATTATGCCGGAAACCGACAATCAAGGAAATGAGGATGTTGAGAAACTAACACATGAAAGTTATGTTCGTAGATGATCTAATGAGTGAGACAACTGAAATTGCTAGGGATTTATTCTAATCCAATAAAGTGAAATCCAGAGAACGTTTATTAGCAGGTTGAAATTCCTATCGACGAGAAGACGATTACGGGCGTATTCATTGATATCATAAGTTGATCATTCTTATCGTTGAATAAAAATAATTTTAAATTGACGTAGAAGTAAGTGAAAAAAAAAGATTCAAGTCCGATGAAAAGGAGAACTACTATTAAATGATGACTTACATATTTAAACTGATTATATTAGTTTGTTTCGTTTTTTTGAACTTAACAAATTGTGCAATGGGAAGTCTTACAATTACCGGAAAAAATTATCCTCCTCTCGCCGAAACGGAACCTATTGATGTGATTCTGAGGGCGGTCCCTGATTATCAAGTAGAACAGATTGGAATTGTAGAAGTTCGTTGTGGACAATTGAATCATTGTATCGAATACGTGAAAGAAAAAGCAAGAGAACAGGGAGCCGACGTTATCATACTCGCAGATTCTAACATTATAAACTCCTTACAATATACACCTGGAACACAAGTGGGAAATACTTCGAACTCCGGTCTGGTAACAAACAGCGGCGGACAAATTCAAACTTGGGAAATAGCCAGAAAAGTAGTGGTTCCTACCAAAGCAACGAAAGACAAAAAAGTATAAAAAAGCTTCTAAAAAAAATCTAATTCGAAACTATTCTGCAGAACGAATTGATGAGAAACAAACCGAAATGACTTTCGATTATTCAACGAAAAGAATTGCGGATGCAGAAACTAAAAACCTGTTCCAAAAATATAAACCATCGATTTTGGGGTAGATTGATTACAAACAAAAGGAACGATTTATAAATTTAGGACTTAGAAAGCTTTTTTTTACGTTTACTGCTAGCCGCCTTGAGAGTTTTGGATCTTTTCTCAAAACCTTCCGGTTTTTCGTCAAAATGAAAGTAAAATTCAAAGGATTTGCCAAGGATTTTATAGATTCTCCAGAATTCGATAACGTCAAGACGTCTTTCACCGGATTCAATTTTGGAAATATAAGATTGAGGTTGGCCCAAACGAGTAGCAACCTCAAACTGAGTAAGGTCGGCGTCTTTTCTGGCAGCGATTAAATTTTTGCAAAAAATTTTCGCTTCGCGTGAATAAAGGGATTTGAACAAAACGGAGAAATTTTACATTCTGGAATGGAATATACCAAAATAGGATATTTTTATAAAAATATACAGGGTTTAAGAGTGCAAATTCACTTTGAAAGTATAGGATGATCGAATTGTAGACTTGGAAAATTATAAAATGGATCTCAATTTACCGGAACGAAAAGTAATTTGTAATTCTATCTTTAGAAAATCCTGAGGTTGGAATTTACTTTTAAAATTGCCTCCGGACTTGTAGGTATTTGATTTCTACCGTTTCAAATTTTGAAACTATATACCATTAGGTTATTATTATTTTTGAACCTATTTTGGTGTTGATTTTATGGGTTTATATACAATACGCTCTTCTGGGCGACTGCTGTGTGTGTGAACCTATTCTTAAAGAAAAATCCACGAACACTTTGTGCGTGGAAGTATGAGAAGATTGAAACGCTTGGCACAAAAATTGAACAATGTATCCGACTGGAATTGCGGTAAACCGTTGAGAATTGCGGTTACAAACATGACACGATTCTCCAAGCTAGAATAACGGAAAAAACCTGAAATCGGATGGATGAAAAGAGTTCAAACTACCTTACCGTTAATCAAAACTTGTCCAAAAACCTTGGGCCTCTATGAGAACTTAACAATTATAAAATACGCTCGAAAGCTCGTAAACTACCAAAGGGACGTAATTTATAGGAATTTCTATATTTTACTACGAACTTAAAGAGATCATTGTAACTGATTTCTTTAAAGGTTTTTAATACAGTTCTGATATGACGCCTCAATCAAAGTTGTAAATATTTTTTCCGCCTTTGCCTTGATCCGGTAATCTTTAGGGTAATAAGCGATCTTCATACGAAGGAGAACAACGTAGGCGTTTACGAACAACTCTAGATCCAAAGTCTACCAAGAGCATCGTCAGAAAAACAGATCGAACGTCTCGATCGTAATTTACAGCACGATCTAAAAAGGATTGCGTAAATTGTAACAGAAGTAGGAAAAAAAGAATGGAGTCATCAATTTACTCATTATTTTCTTACTAGTTTGGATAAATGTACTATATCAATGATGTTTGGTGGAAAATCCGAATCTACGAAACAATAAAAAATACAATCCTGCATAACCCGCTAAACAAAACCAAAATACGATACTACCTGGAATACCCGTGCTACGATGAATTGCAAAAAGAAACATAGCCGGAAGGTTAGCAGCCGTAAAAAGAAATGCTACTGAGCCTTTGTTAACCGAACTAACGGCGACTAGTTGATAAAGATGTCTACGATGTGCTTTGAGAATATTTTCCCGATCCTTAAGTCGAAGTAGGATTGTGATAACACCGTCCACAAAAAAAACGGGAAGCAAAAAGAAAGCTGAGGTGATTTCAAAATGGGCCCAATGATATTCATCGATAAAAAATAAAGGAAGAACCGCAATGGAATAACCGAGAGGAAGCGAACCCGCATCTCCTAAAAAAAGTTTTGCTTTGGGTAAATTGAAACCCAAAAAACCGAAAACGCCCGCGCAGATCCAAAAAAAAACTGAAGGAAGCTGAGATTGAAATAAAAACGGGAACGCAAGGACCGAAAGGAGAAAATGAGAGGAGAGATACGTATCAAGGCCATCCATAAAATTACAAACGTTGACGACGAACAAAACGTAGACGATCAAAAACGACGTGGAAAGCCCGGGAACGTTTCCGGTGTCGAAACCCAAAAACGAAAATCGAATCGGTTCCAGAAGAAAAAGAAAGAACAGGAAAAAAAATTCCAAAACGAGACGGATACCCGAACCGAGAGAAAGTAGATCGTCCAAAAGGCCGATAGAAAAAAAGAACAACAGACCCACAAAGAAAAGAAGAATTTTCCGATCCGGAATTTCAAATCCTCCGAACCAAATCACGGCCAAACAAAAAACGGGAAGAAAGATCCAAATTCCTCCCGATTTTTTTGTCGTGCCGACGTGCATACTTCTTTCGTTCGAAATGTCCGAGATTCCGAACCGTTTGGAATGAAGATAGATCCAGGAGAAAAAGAACGTGACCAAAAAAACGAGAACACACGAAAGTCCAGGGTTCCAGAAAAAAGAAATCTGTTTCACTAGCGGTCCAGCCTAGAAGGAACAAGCCTCACTGCAATCAGAAATCGAAACGATTTTGATTGCCAAATCAAGCTAAAGGAAAGAACCTAACCTTATGTTCCAGGGCGTTTATACGGCGATCATCACACCATTCAAAAACGATAAAGTTGACTACGACAGCTATAACAAACTACTGGAAAAACAAATCAAGGCGGGAGTGAACGGAGTTGTGCCTTGTGGAACAACGGGAGAATCGCCGACTCTTTCCCATGCCGAACACGCTGAATTAATCCGGGAAACCGTCAAAGCCGTACAGGGAAAAATCCAAGTCGTAGCCGGAACCGGTTCCAATTCCACCCGGGAGGCAATTGAACTTACCGAAGCCGCTTGCAAGGACGGAGTGGATGGGATCCTATCCGTAAATCCATACTACAATAAGCCGACACAAGAAGGACTTTTTCAACACTTCCAAGCGATTGCCGAACATTCTTCCGTCCCCGTAATGCTCTACAATATACCCGGCAGAACCTCCGTAAATCTACAACCGGAAACCGTTCTGCGTTTGAGCGAGGTCAAACGGATTCGATCGATGAAGGAAGCGACGGGAGATCTGGGACAGATGGGAAAACTGATTTCTTTGGTAGGAAATAAAATGACTGTACTATCTGGAGACGATAATCTCACGCTTCCTTTGCTTGCGATCGGAGGGGTAGGGGTGGTTTCCGTCGTATCGAATCTCTATCCAAAAGCAATGGTAGAGATGGTTAAATACTTTCAGGATGGAAAGATTACCGAAGCCAGAAAGATACATTACGATTTTATAGAAGCCTTTGCGCTTGCGTTTATGGAAACCAATCCGATTCCGAT
>NZ_CP024871.1:2697500-2712500 GCF_000306675.2 Leptospira mayottensis 200901116 | reverse complement strand
TACTCTTTGGCCCGACTTCGATAAAAATTCCCTGGTAAATTCCCTGAAGTGGTACGAAACCAGAACCCGAAAATTCGGAGGACTTACAAATGGGTGAAACATCCAAGAGGCTCGCTTCCGCCGCGGTGCTGATTGTATTTTATCTTTTTATGATATTCTATGCAGATTTTTATTATTTGCAGACGTATCTGATTCTTCTTTTGGGTGGAACTATCGGAATCAGAGAATTTTACAACCTTTCCGATCGTGGAGAGGACGGAAAGCCGTTTCGGGGAACCGGAGTGTTCTTCATGCTTCTGATTCTTACTTTTTACTACTTCCGATTCATAGGTTCACAGAATCAGTTCGAAGCCCCTTTGTTCTTTCAGAAATACATCCAATATTTTATTCCCCCTTTCGATCCCGTTCCGGTCGCATTTCTTTTCCTGTTTATCGTAACGTTTACTTTGCAAATCACCAGACGCCCGTTAGACGGTGCAATCTTTTCGGTTTCTTCTACGTTTCTCGGAGTGTTTTATATCGCGGTTCCTTTGGGACACCTGTTTCTTCTTTTGGGAATGAAACAGGGGGTCTATTACATCTTTTTCGTGTCCGTGGTCACTTTCTTAACTGATGCCGGAGCGTATTTCGGAGGAAGATGGTTCGGAAGGCACCCCGCAGGTCTTGCGATTTCTCCCAAAAAAACCTGGGAAGGTTATGTGACCGGAATTGTGATCGCCATTGCTTCAATTTTCATCTTCAACATGATTTGGGAAAATTTCACGGGGATTCCTGCGTCCGTTCGCGGATTAGAAGTTTTTTGGATTTCGACGATTTTATCTTTGGTCAGCGTAATCGGGGATCTTTTGGAATCCGCAATGAAACGGGATGCGAAGATCAAAGACTCCGGTTCTCTGATTCCGGGTCACGGTGGAATACTCGATCTCGCGGACGCTCTTTTGATAACAATCCCCGTTTTATATTATTATCTTCAGATCAAGGGGAATCTCGGATTCCAAGTCTAATCGGATATGGCAACTTCCGTCAGTCTTTTAGGTGCGTCCGGTTCCGTAGGAGAATCTACTCTTAAGGTCCTGCGCGCTTACCCGGAAGAATTCAGACTTCATTCTTTCAGCGTTCATTCGAATCTGGAAAAAGCGAAAGCGATTCAAAAAGAATTCTCCCCCGACTTTATCTGTGTTAGCTGCGAGACCGTGGATAGGTCCGTTCTCGGAAATAAAATCGGCAAAACACAAGTCCTTTATGGAGAATCTGCTCTTTGCGAGCTTGTTCGAGAACCCGAAGTTCAAATCGTAATCACCGCTATCGTAGGTTCCGTGGGTTTACGTCCGACGATCGCCGCGATCACTTCCGGCAAAAGATTAGGGATTGCAAATAAAGAAACGTTAGTCACATCGGGGCCTCTCATCAATTCTCTGATTGCAAAACACAAAACCAAAGTGGTTCCAGTCGATTCGGAGCATAACGCTCTCTTTCAACTCTTGGAATCTTTGAACCGCGACTCTCTAGAAAAGATCATTCTCACTGCGTCGGGCGGTTCGTTTCGGGATCTTTCCATAGAACAATTGGCGTCCGTTACCAAGGAACAGGCGCTTCATCATCCTACTTGGAATATGGGACCTAAGATCACCGTGGATTCCAACGGGATGATTAACAAAGGACTTGAAGTCATCGAAGCACATTTTTTGTTCGGAGTTCCTTACGAACGCATTGAAGTTGTGATTCACCCTCAGAGTATCGCGCACGGTATCGTGGAATTAAAAGATGGCGCTTCGTTCGTTTATGCTTCTTATCCGGATATGATTTTTCCGATTGCACATTCTCTCTTTCATCCGGAACCGGTTCCTAAACTATTGCGGTCCTACTCTGCTAAGGATTGGGGAAAGCTGGAATTTCGGGAGCCGGATTTGAAACGATATCCGGGACTCAGATTAGCGTTTGAGGCGGGTAAGGCGGGGGGAACTGCTCCCTGCATTTTTAACGCGGCCAACGAGGTCGCCGTGGGATTGTTTTTAAAGGATGAGATCCGTTTTGTGGAAATTCCGAATTATATTTCCGAAACGTTAGATGCAATTGAAATTACGTATCCGACGACTTTGGAAGGCTACGAGGAAGCGGACCGGGTTGCCCGTGAAACCGTTCAAAATCTGAAAGGAAGGAAGGCGGTGTCCGCATGTTAATTATGATATTAGGCGCAGTGTTTATGCTGGCCATTTCTATTTTTATTCACGAGTTAGGTCATCTTCTTTGCGGGATGCTCGTAGGGGTTAAGGCTAGAATTTTTTCGATCGGTTACGGTAGAGGAATCTGGAAAAAAAAGGTGGGCGAGACCACGTATCAGATCACTGCGATTCCCGTCGGAGGATACGTTTTATTCAAAGGAGATGACTACGGTGGAGAAGTAAAGGGAGAACCTGGTGAACTTCTTTCCACTCCACCTTTGAAGAGAATGATTCCGGTGCTCGGAGGTCCTCTTTTTAACTTATTTTTGGGATTTGGAATATTATTAATTTTGAATTTTATAGGCCACAATCCTCCGGGAAACCGGATTTTTATCGATCCGGCTGACCAGGAATTTTCCGCCGCATACCAATCGGGTCTCAGAACGGGGGATCGTATCCTAAATATAGACGGTAATCAAATTGAAAAATTTGAAGACATAGTGACTAACGTGGGATTGTCTTCCGGGAATGCTCTCAAAATTTTGGGTGAGCGCGATGGGCAAAAGATGGAATGGAGTGTAATTCCTCGGATCGTTTATAACCCGAAACGTTCTTCCGGAATTCCGACGATTGGTGTGGAGCCCTTCGGAGAAAGAAGGGTCGTTGCGACCTTCAGTTATCCGGAACAGTTTCAGCATTGGTTATCTTCTCGTTTGGATAGGTCTCACGAAGCGGAAAATTACTACCAGGAACGTTTGAAAAAGGCTGTCGAAGGAAGGGACATCCCCGCCGAAGTTCTGCTCGAAAAAGAAAGAGAGGAGAAGGAAAATCTGCTTCGTTCTAGAGCGTTGAACTATCTCAACGACGGAGACGTGATTCAAACCGTGAACGGTAAGGCCGTTTCCACTGTGGGGGAACTTCAAAGGATCCTTGGGGAATATCAAAACCGAACTGTGACAATTGTTGCGGATCGAAAAACATATCCTCTCGTAAATCCTTGGTCCACGGAAATTGTTTCCGTGGAAATTCCGGTTTTAGGGGCTAATATATTAGAATTTAAGAATATTCGGGATCAGAAATTTCCCGAATTGAATTTGGAATCTTACCAGTTTGCGAGTTACGATCCCGAACTCGGTCATAAACTACTCAACCTGGCAGTGGACGGAAAAATGTTTCCTAGTTTTGAAGAACTTCTCGTTTATATTAAAACGAAGAATGGAAAAACCGTTACAGTCGATGTGGGGAATCTTAAGTTGGAAGCCGAGCCGAAAGTTCGTCCAATCGGGCTCCTCGGGTTTAGACCCAACATGAAATTCAATCCGGAACCGATGCAGAGAGAACTAGGCTTTGTGGAATCTTTCATCGTTGCGGGAAAAGACGTTTATGAAAATGTGGAAATCACTCTCAAAGGAATCGGGATGTTGTTTTCGGGAATCCTTTCCGTAAAGGATAGTCTTTCTGGACCTGTGGGGATTGTATCGTATGCAGGAATCAGTTTGGAGATCGGCTGGGAAACCTATCTTGAGTTTGTCGCAAGGATCTCAATCGCTTTGATGATTATGAATTTACTTCCTATTCCGATGGCCGACGGTGGGCATATCGTATTGTATGCATATGAAGCGATCACCGGAAGACCTCTTCCCGGTAGAGTAATCGAGTCCATCTTCCGAATCGGATTTTTGTTTTTACTCGGGCTCGGACTCTACGTCACCTTCAACGATGTAATGCGAATTTTCTAAACACATGAAGGCATCGAAATATATTCTTCCCACAGAAAAGGAAAATCCAGCGGATGCGGTCGTTGCATCCCATCGCCTTATGATCCGCGCGGGTCTTGCACGCAAGTCCTCCGCAGGTCTTTACTTTTATCTTCCACTCGGCCTTAAAATTCTCCAAAAGATCAAACAGATCGTTCGTGAAGAGATGAACGAAACGGGAGCTTTGGAGTTCGATCTTCCTATTTTGACTCCTTCGGATTTTTGGGAACAAAGCGGTCGATGGACCGCGATGGGAAAAGAAATGTTCCGTATCAAAGATAGACACGATCTTTCTTATGCTCTCGGTCCCACACACGAGGAATCCTTCAGTTTTTTATTAAAACCTCTTTTGAAATCGTATAAGGATCTTCCGGTTAACGTCTATCAAATCCAAACTAAATTCCGAGACGAAATTCGTCCTCGTTTCGGCGTGATCCGCTCTAAAGAGTTTATTATGAAAGATGCATATTCCTTTCATATCGACGATGTTTCTCTCGACGAAACGTATCAAGCGATGCGGGTTGCTTACAGAAAAATTTTCGATCGCTGCGGTCTCAAGACGATTCCAGTGCAGGCGGATTCCGGAAGTATGGGAGGCTCTGCGTCGGAAGAGTTTATGGTGGTTTCTCCGATTGGAGAAGAAACGTTGCTTTTGTGTAATTCTTGCGGTTATAGTTCCAATAGCGAAAAAACTCCTCTTGTATTAAAAAAAGGAAATGCACCAGCGAAACTTTCCGAAAAGAAAGAAATTTCCACACCAGGAAAAAAGGCGATTGCCGAGGTCAGCGCTTTTTTGGGAATTCCCGAATCCGAAACGATCAAAGCGATCGCGCTCAAATCGGATAAGAAAAAGATTCTTGTGTTCTTACGCGGGGATTTGGAACTCAATCTTCATAAACTACATTCTCTTCTCCGAATTACGGACTCGGAGCCGATGACCGATGTGGAAATTCGGGAGCTTGGGTTGACTCCGGGTTTTATTTCTCCGATTTCTGCGAACGACAAGATAAAGGTATTATACGATCGTTCTCTTCAAAAAGATTTTCCTTACGTAGTCGGTTCGTCTAGGGAAGATTTTCATACCCAAGGTTTTATTTTGGAAAAGGAAGTTCCCGGTCTTCCGGAATTTGCGGATGTCGCATTGGCAAGAGAGGGAGATCTTTGTCCGAATTGTAATTCTCCTTTAAAGGCCGAGAAAGGGATCGAGGTCGGTCATATATTCAAACTAGGAGAAAAATACACAAAGGCTTTCGGGATTCAGGTTTTGGATCAAAACGGAAAATCCAGGATTCTTACCATGGGTTGTTACGGAATCGGTGTTAACAGAACCATGGCTACCGTCATCGAGCAGTGCAACGACGAAAAAGGGATTTTCTGGCCGATCAGCATCGCTCCGTTCGAAGTTACACTCGTGAGTATTACAAAAGGCGAGGAACAATATTTCAAAGCAGAAGAATTTTATAATGTTCTAAAGAACGAAGGAATTGAAGTTTTTTGGGACGACCGGGATGTGGGTCCTGGTTTTAAACTCAAGGATTCCGAACTGATCGGTTTTCCGATTCGAGTAACGATTGGTAAAAAATTCTTCGAAAACGGAGAGATTTCGATCTACAATCGTAAAAAAGACAAGGAAGAATCCTTTGTCTTTGCCGGATTTGAGAATCTAATTGCAAGGGTAAAATTTCTGCGTCAGGAACTTTTCGCAGAATTGGAGTAGTTATGGGAAAAAAACGTCATTCCGGAAAAGAAGGTTACTTCGGAGAATTCGGCGGTCGTTATTCTCCCGAAATTCTTCACGATGCGCTTGTGGAACTTGAAGCTATGTACAAAAAGCTTCGGAAGAACAAACGTTTTCATAAAGAACTCGAATATTATCGTAAGAATTATATTGGTCGTCCTTCTCCTCTTACTTATGCCGAACGTTTGTCAAAGGCCTGGAGCGGAGCTAGGATTTGGCTCAAACGCGAAGACTTAAATCATACAGGTGCACATAAGATCAACAATACGATCGGGCAAGTGTTGATCGCAAAGGCAATGGGCAAAACTCGAATCATTGCGGAAACCGGAGCGGGACAACATGGAGTGGCAACGGCGACAGTTGGTGCCATGTTTCAGATGGAAACAGTTGTTTATATGGGAGAAGAGGATCTTCGTCGTCAGGAACTCAACGCGATCCGAATGAAAATGATGGGTGCCAAAGTCGTAGGAGTTTCCAGTGGCACCGCGACTCTCAAAGACGCGACCAGCGAAGCCATGAGAGACTGGGCATTAAATGTTTCTAATACACATTACATCGTTGGTTCTTCCATCGGTCCGCACCCGTTTCCTACCATCGTGAGAGACTTTCAATCTGTAATCGGTATCGAATCCAGAAAACAATTTAAAAAAGTGAACGGTAAACTTCCAAACGCTGTGATCGCTTGTGTCGGTGGCGGTTCGAACGCTATCGGTATGTTTTACGGCTTCTTAAAGGATAGGAAGGTAAAGCTTTACGGTGTGGAAGCCGGAGGTTATTCTACCGAACCGGGATATCATTCTGCAACGATCCAATTCGGTAGAACCGGATTTTTACACGGAACTAAAACGTTGGTAATCCAAGATGAATTTGGGCAAATCGTTCCGGCTCATTCCGTATCTGCAGGTTTGGATTATCCTGGGGTCGGTCCGGAACACGCTTATTTTCATAAAAGCGGGAGAGTGACTTACGAAAACGTGGATGATGAAGGTGCTTTAGATTCTTTTCTTGAGGTATGTCAGATCGAAGGGATTATTCCTGCATTAGAAACCGCTCATGCGTTTCGTTTTGCAAAAGACCTGGCGAAATCGATGGGGAAAAAAGAAGACATTCTCATCTGCCTTTCCGGAAGAGGGGATAAGGACGTTGCCGAGGTCGCAAGACTTAGAAAAGGAGAATTTTCTTGAGCGCCATCTCTTCCGTTTTTTCCTCCGATAAAAGTGTTTTCATTCCTTATATCTCTTTGGGAGATCCGGATTACGAATCCTGTATTTCTTGGGCGGATGCTCTGATTCGAGGTGGTGCTGGAATTTTAGAATTGGGAATTCCATTTACCGATCCGGTCGCAGATGGTCCGGTGATTCAAAAAGCTTTCAAACGAGCGTTGGCTTATCCTTTCTCCATGAAAAAAATTTTAGAGGTCACCGCAGAAATTCATAAACTACATCCACAAACTCCTCTCGTGTATTTAACGTATTTTAATCCACTTTATTCTATGGGCTTGGAATCTTTTACGGAAAGTGCCAAAAATTCGGGGATCCAAGGTTTGATCATTCCAGATCTTCCGTTTGATACCCCGGAAGCCGAAGAGTTCTTTTCTCAACTTGATCGAAAAAAGATCGATTTTATTCATCTTGTGACACCTGCAACTACAAGCGATCGAATTCAATCTATGAAATCTCTTGCATCTGGTTTTATTTACTATGTGACTTCCTACGGTGTGACCGGGGAACGGAATATTCTCGCGGACGGTTTGGAAGAAAGAATCCGAATGGTGCGTAGCAAAGTTGGTCTTCCGGTTTGCGCAGGGTTTGGAATTTCCACTGCGGATCAGGCTAAGGAAATTTCGACTTACGCGAACGGGGTGATTATCGGCTCTGCCGTACAAAAAATCATCGAAGAGAACGGCTCCAATCGAGAGGTTTGCATAAGCAAACTTTTTATGTATGCATCGGAAATTCGTGCTTCTATGAAATAAGAAGCTATGTGCGTTTCCCTGAGGTGTTTTTTGTGTCTGCGAATTGGAGAAAGGGAGGGGTTTTTAAATTGGGTGTGCCCTTCCCAGCTGAATTTGACTTTGTAGGAGTTTTTGTGAAAAGCGAATTTCTCTGGTAATCTTCAAAATTGTTGGAGCTCCATAGAATTTTGTTTTTCTGGGGGTTCCTTCTATTGACCATTCTAACAACAGAGAAAATAACAAACATCGAGAAATCCCTAGTCCCCAAGCAAGGATTCCCAGTTTGCACCAATCTTCTTCGAAAGGACGAAAGTTCATCTTTTGTAGATTCAGATTTTTCTCTTGATATCTCGCATATGCCAGTCTCTTCCCTAAAAAACGTTTCCGAATCAAGATTTCGTCCCAACGGGATAAAAGAAGGTGTAAGGTTTTTCGGAGAATTTTCGGTTGAAGCTGGTTGGTTCTAACCAGGTTTTCCGGAATTAAAAATGAGCAAAGGTTACCGGATTTACGAATCGAACAAAATGTAAGCTCGGATTTTAAGGAGGAATTCTTCATAACTGGAACGGTTCCGGGATGGATGTGTGTGGAGGTGAAACGGAGTAAAAAATGAAAGCAAAACTAGAATAAGCGATAAAGTCTGGAAAATATTGACGAAACTCTGACGGATGGGATATTGATCCCGATCAGGGTCGGAGGAACGTATGAGCGAAATCAAATTTAAAATCACTCCATTCCACATTATTTCGATAATACTGGGGGGAATGGGGATTGTTTTCATAACATTTACTGCATTTTTTCCGAGCTTTTCATTCAACACAGAATTCTTGCTTGGAGGGTTCGTGTTGCTTTTGATCAGTTCGTATCCGATCTATAAGTTCATAGAGGTCAACACTTCGGATAAACAAAAGTCCGGAGGTATTTGGCTCTCGATGGTAGTCTCGTTTTCTATGTTTTTCCTATATCAGGTTTTTACGCCTCTCTCCGAGTTGGAAGAATCCTCCGTGTCTTGGAGATTTACATTGCTTAGATCCGGGGTGAACAAGAGCGAAAAAGAATCTGAAGAAGGAACGATTGAATACACGCGTTACAATCCGCCGCCTGGAGCAAGGCAGGACATACAGATCATAGGAATCACGACTACTTCCTTGGAAAAATTACAAGGAAGGTGGCCTTTGCCTTGGAAATATTATGCAAACATTATAGACATATTTAAGAACACGTCCAATCAGTTGATGTTCGATATTTTCTTTGTGGACTATAAGTCGGGGCAAACGGAAGAAATGGCTGAAGCCTTGGCGAAAAATTCGCAGGTCATGTTTGACTATCCGATGGAAACAAGTTTAGAGTCCAAGAGTTCCATTTTGAATTTGGAAAAACGGATTGATCTGCTTAGAAAGTTTAAATTAGAAAACGTGGAAGATCCGGGGGATATCGGAACATCTTGGTTGAAATTTCCTCAGCCTCCGATAGAGCCTGTGGCGGAAAAGGCGTCTGGATTAGGATTCGCGAATATTAAAAAAGACGAAAGTGGGCTCAATCGAAGAATGCCTCTTGTTGCGAAATTGTTGAATGCGGGTCCTTTAAGGGAAACGGAATATTATCCATCCATAGACTTAATTATAGCGTGTAATTATCTCGGCGTGGATGTGAAGAGAGACGTAGAAGTCGTGATGGGCAGATACGTCAAGATCAAGAATATTCCACAAAAGACCCTGACGAGTTTCAACCGTAAAACTTTGAAGATGGAAACTAAGGACATCATGAATCGGCCGAATGAAGATCGTGAGATCATAATTCCGATAGACAAAGATGGACAGATGCAGATCAATTTTCCGGGAGGGCTTTATTCATTCCGAGCGCATGAAATTTTCGAAGCGGCGACGGAGTGGAATGAGGAAACCGCGTCTCAATTTCAAAACACGATTTTTCTTGTCGCGATGTATTACGCGACTGGAGCTGGGGCGGCAAAAGATACGCATTTATCACCGTTTGGGGATATGTCCGGGATTGAACACCATGCGGCTTCGATCAACACGATTCTCAATCAAGATTTTCTCTTCGAGCTTCCGTTATGGGGAGAATTTCTAATTTTAATCCTTGTGGGAATATTGGGGGGATTTGTACAACCTCGATTGAAAACCTGGTTGGCGTTTCTGTTTTTCTTAGTGACTGCGTTCATCTATTCGGTTGGAACGCTCGTAAATTTTTCCGAATTCAACTTGGTGCATTTGTATCCGACTGTGGTATTGGAGCAGTTATTTATTTTTATCGGACTGATTGGATTTAGGATTTTAACGGAAGAGGAAAATGTGAAATATATTCGAAGTACGTTTTCCAAATTCGTATCTAAGGATATCGTGGATGAGCTACTCAAAAATCCGGACAACTTGAATCTAGGGGGATCCAAGCGAGACATCACGATCTTTTTCTCTGATATTCGAGGATTTACAACAATGTCGGAAAAAATGGGGCCGGAAGAACTGGTTCAATTTTTGAATCAATATCTTTCTGAGATGACGGAGATCATCATTGAATTTAAGGGAACGATTGATAAATACATGGGGGATGCGATCATGGCATTTTGGGGGGCGCCTGTGCCGTTAGAAGATCATGCTTACTATGGATGTGCGGCCGGGCTTGCTCAGATGAAAAGGCTTGCTACTTTGAAGGAAGAATGGAAGAGTTTGGATCTACCTCAAATGGATATCGGAATCGGACTCAATTCCGGACCTGCGGTTGTAGGAAACATGGGTAGTTCTCACAGGATGGATTACACCTGTATGGGAGATACGATCAATTTAGGATCTAGATTGGAAGGAACGAATAAGGAATACGGAACTCATATTATTATCTCTGAATACACTTATGAGAAGGTAAAGGACAGGGTCATCGCAAGAGAACTGGACTTGATTAAAGTGAAAGGAAAGACTCAACCTGTAAGAATCTACGAATTATTGGATTTAGTGAATGAGGATGACCTGAAACTATTAAGAAAACCTTTGCAGGTGAATTGAAAAATTAATGTTAATAAAATTATAGAAAATTTTCATGCAACAGGAATCAACTCTGCTGGATAGGATCGACTATCCGGCCGACCTCAGAAACATACCGTTGGAAAAACTTCCTCAGGTCTGTAAAGAGGTTCGAAATTACATCATTGATACTCTATCAGGAGTAGGCGGACATTTTGCGAGCAATCTGGGAGTCGTGGAGCTTACGGTAGCGCTTCATTACGTATTTAACACGCCGAAGGATCGACTGATCTGGGATGTGGGCCATCAAACGTATCCGCATAAGATTCTCACCGGAAGAAAGGACAGACTCAAAACCGTACGAAAATTCAACGGGCTTTCCGGGTTTCCAAAAAGGGAGGAATCCCCTTACGATCTCTATAACACGGGGCATGCGGGAACTTCGATTTCGCAGGCGCTCGGAGAAGCCGCGGCCCGAGATCTAACAAAGGGAGAAGATTACAGTGTAGTTGCCATTATCGGAGACGCGTCGATTGCGACCGGAATGGCTCTTGAAGCGATGAATCACGCTGGTCATTTAAAAAAGGACATGATAGTTATCTTAAACGATAATTACATGTCAATCTCGAAGAATGTGGGTTCCATCTCTAATTATCTTAACAACATCATTACATCTCATTTTTATAATCACTGGAAGAGAGTATTTTATACTTTTTTAAAGTGGTTGCCTATCATTGGGCCTGCGACCGAGAGATTTTTTAAAAGAGTGGAAAAGGGATTCAAAGACGTCTTAACGCCTGGAGGGCTATTTGAGGATTTAGGATTCGGATACATTGGGCCCGAAGACGGGCATGACGTGGTTCGACTCGTGAACATGCTTGAAAAAGTGAAAAAAATGAAGGGACCTATTCTGCTTCATCTAATCACGCAAAAGGGGAAGGGATATGACCCTGCGGAAAGGGACCCGATCAAGTATCATGGAGTCACACCGTTTCGAAAAGAAGACGGAGCGATGGACAGTGGAGATTCTTCCAAGATTGCATACAGCAAGATTGTAGGAAAGATGTTGTCAATTCTGACGGAAACAAATCCTAAGATTGCGGCGATCACGCCAGCTATGATCGAAGGGAGCGGGCTTAAAGAATACGCCGAAAAATATCCTGACCACCTTTTTGATGTGGGGATAGCAGAGCAACACTCCGTAGCGTTTGCCGGAGCAATGACGAACGGAAGTATCATTCCTTATATGTGTATCTACTCGACGTTTTTAACGAGGGCAATGGATCAGCTCGTCCAGGATGTATCATTGATGAATTTACCTGTTCGGTTTGTAATTGATCGTGCGGGATGTGTGGGGCCGGACGGGGAAACGCACCAAGGATTTTTCGATTTAGGATATCTGCTCGGTTTGCCGAACATGGATGTGTTTGTTCCGTCTAACGGACAGGACATGATCGATTCGCTTCGATGGATGGAAACATACGACAAGGCTCCGATTGCAATTCGATTCCCGAAGGCGAGTGTGGACTTGAAGACCTTGGATTTTTACAAAGAAGTCGATCTTCGACCTGGAACATTTCGAGTTCTCAAAAGAGGAACGGATCTTGCTCTTTTATCGATCGGGTCCATGATCGACGAAGCCAAAAAAGCGACCGAAATTCTGGAAAGTGCGGGTTTCAGCGTAACGCTCATTGATCTTATATGGTTACGACCACTTGGAGTGGAAACACTCAACGAAGAATTGTCTGGTGTGAGACATTTTGTGATAATAGACGAAAGTTATGTCGACGCGGGAGCTTCCGGATATCTGCTCAATCGAATTCTTCCTGAAAATTTATCGAAATACGTTAAAACGTTCGGGTTTCCGCCGGAGCCGATTCACCACGGAGAAAGGAAAGAAATTATCCAAACGTATAAGTTAGATGGAACATCGATTGCGGAACTCGTAGCAGACGTATTGAAAAAAAACTTAATCAAGCCATAACCATTCCAAACCGAAAATAAAAATAAAAACGGGTTAAGGAATTGGAAAACATTACTCCTTCGGATTTTTTAGAAGCGGCGAAATATTTTTATAAAAAAGGCGATTCGGACAGAGCAGAGTATTTGTTCAAACTTACTTTGGAGGACGAAGAGAGTCACGAGGCTTATTTCTTTTTAGGGCTTCTCGAAAATCAGAGGGGAAATTCGGCAAAAGGGCTTACACACTTTTATCAATCTGTGGAATTGAATCCGAATTACGGAAATCCCTGCAACGAAATCGGAATTATACTTTTAAGAGCGGGGAAGGAGATCGAGGCGGTTTACTGGCTTAAAAAATCCTTACGTTGTGAATTGAACGATGCGCCTCATATTTCGCTCTACAATCTTGCCACTCTGTATAAAATTTGGAACCGTCCCGAAAGATCCCTTCAGTATTTACATCGTGCGATATTGATCAAACCCGATTTCGAAGAGGCCAGAAAGCTCAAAGAGGAGTTAGGTTCTACAATTTGAGCTAAGGAGAATTTGTATTTCTGGCGATAAATTATAATTTGATAGGAATTATCCAGATAAAAAATGCGGATAGTTCATTTCGGATTAACGAATTTACTAAGGGTCTGTCTAAAAACCTTAAAAGAAATCAGTTACAATGATTCAGTAAGTTCGTAATAAAATATGGAAGTTACCACAAATTACGTCCTTTGGTAGTTTGCGAGCTTTCGAGCATATTTTATAACCGTTAGGTTCTTCGTCTGGACAAGCTCTAAAATGTTTCTAAGATTTAAATAAGGATATTTCCGATATGGTTTTTGCCTTATCGAAAAGGCGCCAAAGGGAAAATTGGGTTTGCGAAATCATTGTTTGCACTAATATTATATTCTGTCAATGGGATTGAATCAGAATAATAAGGCTCATAGAAGTTCGATTCTTCCATTACGATTTTCGGAAGAGGCCGTTGCGGTGATTCGAACACATCTTGCAAATCGACCTGAATCCTCGTTTCATCTAAGGATTGAGAGAAAGGGTGGACATGCCAGTGTTCAGGTAGGTTATGAACAAAAGAAAAATCTGAATACCATACATGCCTATCCGATTAAAATAGAAATTTCCGAAGAGGATGAGATTTGTCTGGAAGGTTCTCGAATCGATTGGAAACCGGAAAAACAGGAATTTTATATTTATCCGGACGTGGATTTGGATATAGAATATCAAAATATTCTAAATAGATTTAAGATACGTGCAAATCGGAATGTATTTAGAAATGATAAAGCTAGAATTTATAGGGATCCTTCCGAGTTTCCGAATTGGTTTCCCTTGAGGATTCGGAAGTTAGAAATTTCTAAAGTAAAAATTCAGGGGAAAATTTGGATCTTGGCTTTGGCCCATCGTTATGAACCGGAAGAAATTCTGAAGATTGAAAGTACGATTGCAGACGAGATATTGGATTATTTTAGCGACTTTCCGGACCGCAATGATTAGCGTTTCCAGAATACTCGATCACCTTCGGAAATCGATTTTAAGCCTTTGTTTCCGTTATCCGGAACGGCTCTGGAAAGAAAGTAATCGATTTCTTCGATCGTAGCTTCTCCAGATTTTCCGGAGGTATTGTAGAATTGAACCTTACTACCTTTTTTTAAACCATCTAGAATTCCAACATTGATGATGACGTCTTCGTCTTTTACTTTTAAGACGGAGCCGCTAGGAGGGATCGCCGCTGAAATTTTAGAGACGGATCTTGCTACTGCCTCCGGAATAAAATCTCTCCCTTTTGAGAATACTCTAAATGTGGAAAGGATTTTTTCGTGTTTGGAATCCTTAATCGTCCAGTCTATAAACAATGAATGATTTTCGTATTTTAGAGAACCATAAACTAGAAATCTAGGTTTAATTCCATTTTTTGCGGAGTCCTTGATTTTGAGAAAGGTAGATTCCGTGTAGGGTAAGATTTCCGTATAAGGATCGGCTTTTATATCGAAGGAAACTGGATTATTCCGAATGGATTCTAAAACCTCTGAAAGAGAGACGGTAGGATTTAAGGAAAGATTTCTACGTACGGAAGAAGAAACTAAGACCGCGAGATCTGGATAATCACCTAAATAAGAATTATCGGAGAGGTCGAACAATAAGAGAACAGGCGGGGTTCTTCCGTAGTTTTCCACGAGATTGTCGCCTGTGATTTCAAGAAATCCTTCTTTATAGGCGATTGATTGTTTCATCGAGTTCAGAAGATTTTCGATTTCGTACTGATATTTTTGATTTTCGGGATATTTCTTTCTCAAAAATAAAAGGAGATTGAGATAACGCGGAAAAAATCTGGTTCTTTTGTATTCGGATAAGGTTTGAAATTGAACTTCTGGCTGACCGGGGATCAGTTCTCTAGCGGAAGCAAGGTGATGAGAGGCCATATCGTATAAAAGAGAATTTTTAGAGG
>NZ_CP024871.1:2655000-2687500 GCF_000306675.2 Leptospira mayottensis 200901116 | reverse complement strand
ACTCACATAAGAGGAAGAAGGGATATGAAGACGAAAATTTCCCATCAGATTTTGAAGGAGTTTAAGCAGTTCCCTGGAATTCGGATTTTGTAGTTTAAAAGCCTTTTCAAAAATGGAATTCGGCTTATCGCAAAAATAACGAAGAGTATGGAAAATAAGTTAATACTTTGACGGGTTCTAAGAGGTGTTCGTGGGAGGTTCCGTTTTATGTAAGGAATGTTTGGTCCTACCAAAACGGTTAAGAGAAAACTTTGTGTGAGTCTTAAAATGCCGCAACGAGGATCGTTTCGATTTCGTTCTTGGGAAGCTCTCTCGGGAGGGAATCCAAAAAAGGAAACGAAGCCGCAAGGTTTGCGATCGATGGAAGATCGATCTTTTTTACCTCGTATTCTGAAAGCCTCTGGGGAATTTTTAGTTCGATAAAAATTTTACGAATACCTTCCACGGCCTTAATCGCTGCTTCAATCACAGAAATATTGGTGATATCCTCGTCTAAGGCTCTCGCGATCATTACATACTTACCTGCGGAAGAGGTCAGATTGTATTCCATAACGTGGGGGAGTAGAATGGACATAGACTGAAAGATATCTAAGTTTGTAATATTCGCACTTGCTAATGAAAGAGCGAAACAAAGTCCGAGCGAACTTGAGGATTGAGCGATCCCTGTCAAAAGGCTCGCCGCGTAGAGACCGTTTTTATAGTTTAGATTTTTTGGATCCCTGATCGAAGGGATCAGGTTTTTTTGTAAAAGTTCGATGGCTCTGAGTGCGGAAGAGATTGTAAATTCCGTGGAAAACTTAGAAAGAATCGTATCCACGGCTGCGGCCAAAATCCCCACACCTACTTTGGAAATGTCTGCGGAACTCATAAATGAGGAAATTTTAGGGTCGGCAATGATCAGTTCGGGAAATAAGAACTCGTGAGAGAAATACTTCGTAATCTTTTCATCTCCGAGAAGTATCGTCGAGATGGGAGAGCATTCCAAACCGAAAATGGGATGAGTCGGAATTAAAATCAGAGGAATCGGTCTTTTAAGCTTTGCCTTCTTGTCGTTTATCATGTCTTTCGCGAAGATATCGTTTGTGACGAGTAGGGCAATGAGTTTTGCCATGCTGATTGATTCGTAAGAGCCGTAACCGATGATACAATCGGCGTTTGCGATCTTCGCGAAATAAGCGGCCGTATCTAATTCTTCTGAGGTAGGTTCCTTGACGATGTCGTCGTAGAGGATGACTCCGTCGATATGTTTTTCTAAACTCGTTTTGATCATGGAAAGTTCGTCCATATTATCCAGCTCTTGTTGAGTGGAAAATATCACGGTTCTTGAACCGATGTTTTTGACGAAGTTACCCACTTTGTACCCGCAATCGGCTTCAAAGTGGATTTTTGGAGGAAATGTATAATGAACCCAATCGGGGAGTATCGGCATCTTTGTCGTCTCCCGGAGCTATCCTAGCGACTTTCTAATTTAGATAGAGGTAAAAAATCAGTTTATTCGTACGGTTTTTATTGACCCAACATGGTTTCTGAGATTCTGTCCGCGATTGTATTCAAAACGTCGGAACTCAGATTATCGTAATCCCCGTTTTTCAATTTTTCCTTAATTTCTTTGAGTTTAACGGAACGATCACTATCGTCCGGAGTGGAAAGAATTTTGCGAGTTATAGTTTGAATTTCCGTTTGAAGTCGTGCTTCGGATGCTTTTTGTTTTGCGGTATCGGAAATAGAAACGTTATCGAAAGTTTCTTTTGATTCAGCTTTTTTAACCGGAGTTGTTCTTTTCGGTTCGTATCCGCTTCCACCGATCCCACCGATTTTATCGATAGTCATGATTTATTACCTCTACTGAATTCTATCGGCCGATCTAGAAGAGCCTTTAAGCATTTTTTTCCGATTCGTATTGATTAAAACCACAAATTCACCCTTATGGACAAATTTCTTCGGGTTTTCAGAGAGAAAAGGAGAGAAATAGAGGATTTCTTCGTGAATTTTTGTCATTTCCCTACCAACAAGAAATTCGGAATCTGGAAAAACCTCTTCTACCGCATCCAAAGTATCCCCGATTCTATGAACGGATTCAAAAAGCATGACGAGTCCTTCGAATTTTTTCCATTCGGTGAGTTGGTTTCTTTTTTTATTTTTCTTTTCGGATAAGAATCCAAGGAACAAAAACGGATTAGCTTGCCAGCCGGAAATTCCGAGCAGTGCCGTGAGGGCGCTTGCACCTGGAACGGGAGTGATTTTAAATCCTGCCTCTCGAACCACTCGAATCAAATGGGAACCTGGATCCGAAACCCCTGGAGTTCCTGCGTCTGAAACGAGTGCGAACGTTTTTCCCACTTTCAATTCTTCTAATATACCGGAATATGGAGTTTCTGATTGATCTCTGTAGAGAGTAGAAGCGGGTGCCGAGATAGAATAAGATCGGAACAGTTTTCTAGAGTGCTCCGCATTTTCGCAGAGGATTCGATCCGTATTCTTTAAGATTCTAAGCGCTCGAAAGGTGAGATCTTCTAGGTTTCCGATCGGAGTGGAGACTACATAAAGAGTTCCCGGCTCAAGAGGAATTTCCGCAAATGATTCGGGAAAGGATTCTTCCCCTAAACTCATAGATTGCAGCCCGGAGGAGAAACTCCGGAAGGACAAACACAACCAGTTTCTTCCGCGTTAGAGATCGTGCAAGGATTACAAAGTGTTCCGACGGGACAATTTTGTTTTACCACGGTTGTGCAAGAAGCGTTATTGCATTCCGAGGGATTGCAGCTGGAACCGATCGGACAGAGGTAGGGCCTGGAAGAAGAACACATTTTTACAGGAGTAGAAGGATTGGAGAAGATTCCACTGTTCAAAAGGGCCCTCATCGTGAACGTATAAATTTCACATTTAATAAATGGAAATACTCCAGGGGGAGGAATCTGATTGAGGATCCTGTGAGTTTGTAGTTTAGAAGAACTCGTAGATGCTTCGGAAGAAAGATGAGAAAAGGAAGGTTGTACTCCATTTTCCAAATACACGCTTCCAGCGGCGAGGGTTTCCGCAACCGAAGGAGCTGTCGTTGTGATGTAGAGATTATAGCCTACGAATTGTGGTTCTGCATTGGTCACATAATAGCGGATTAAAAATTCCGGTTTATAATTGTTCGGCTCGGATAGGAAATCTACGTCTTTTGACATAGTATTCGTGATTCCCTCGTTTACTGCGACGATGCTTAAAAATTGAGGAACCCCTACTGGAGAAATAAATATAAAAGGAGATTGTGCCACATCCGTGTTTCTACCACAACCTAAGAAAATACAAATCAAGGAAAGAACCGGAAGAAACGTTGGACGAAGAATCTGAAAAGCCATTTTTATCTTGCGTAGGATTTGGTTTCTTAAAAATTAGAAACGTATTCGGGATAGAATTTCCTAGATCAGCGGTCTTACAATCAAAATTTCTCGAATTTCTTCGGAGCATCTCGTGGTTAGCATTCGTAAATTAGTTCTTTATTCTGGGATTTCAATTGTGTTTGTTGTACTCGTTTGGATTCTTTTTTCTTCGGAAGATTCAGGTGAGAAAGAAAAAAAGAGTAAAGAAGCAGATAGTGTTGCGCTTTTATTAGGTGGAGGGGGAAGTTCATCGTCTTCTTCCGGGAGCGGGAGTAGAACGAACGAATCCATTTTCGATTCTTCCTTTTATAAGGCTGGAAAGGGGGAATACGTCGAGGCTGAAAGAGGAGAACAGAAAGAAGCCGATCCGGATGCGGCTGACGCGGATAACCCTATCAATCCTCAAACGAATAAACCTTATACCAATGAGGAGATGGAACGTTTCAGTCAGCTTCGGGAACGTTTCCCGAACAATTCCCTCGTTCCGAAAAAGTTAAGCCCTGCGGAAAAGGAAGCGAAAAAACAAGAAGACAATCAGATTGCGGAAGCGGCAAGAAATGTTTACGCAAGAACTGCTTCTCCGACTCAAATCCGTTTGTATTACAATCATATGGAAAAACAAACTCTGGATAGAATGGATATCATCAACTATCTTGTGGATTTACAAAAGGGTTCCGGAGATGAAGAGACCGAAAAAAAACTACAGAACATCCAGGATTCTATCAAAAACCAACTCCAACAGGTTCAAAAGGATAAGGAAAACGCCTTTCAACAAGCCGGACTGTAAGTGCCTTGAGGATATGGTATTTTGGAAATGATCTGAAGTATGAAGGGCACATTTTCAGTGCCTTCCCTTCAACTGATTCTTTTCCAATTCTTTAAAATCCGTTTTTTATTTCTGGCAGATATCTATTTTTACAACGTATAATATCCTAATCATTTAGATCTCTTTGTGACACTACATTATGCAATGATTGGTAATAATCGGAACACACTAGCAGTTAAGAATATTCTAAATTTCTGATTCACTTTCTTCGGAGAGAATCGGAAACCGAAAACTGGATTTAGGGTCTAATCCGTAATCGTCCAGGTGAAACGAGGGAGGAAGTCTTTCCCGTTTCCACTGATTTCTATGAAAGAGGACGATGTATTTTCGCACAGATTCTTCCAATCCTCCGGAGGTTAATTTTTGTATTTCCGAGTCTTTCGAAAGAAGTTGAACGATTTCGGAAAAACTGGCGCCTCGTACTATGAATAACTCTTCGATTTTTTGTAAAAGAGGGTAGGGCATTAGATCCTTTTCGTCTTCTTGTTTATCTTTTAAAGGTTTAAGTTCTGCGCTTGGGGGAGACAGCGCAATCTCTTTTACCGAAGGATATGCGGGAAGGATCGAATCCTTTCCTTCTGCGACAAAGCGCATCCATTTCAAAATAAATTCTTTACTAACTCCAGTAAGAGGGGCGACCGATCCGGAAGAATCTCCGTCCATCGTGGTATAGCCGACGCTTGCTTCGCTTCTATTTCCGGTGGAAAGAAGAAGATGTCCGTTTAAATTTGCGAGCATCCAAATGATCGGAGAGCGGATTCTCGCTTGTATGTTCTGCAGAGTTAGATTGTGCTCGTTCCAATTGAAAGAAATCCCCGTGATCTCGGAAATTTTCTGGGAGATATTTTGAACTTCGGTGTCAATTGTAAGCTCTCCATGAACGGACTTTACGTCTTCAGCCAATGCTTTTGCGAGAGATCTAGTCCGGTCCGAATTGTTTACGGTCGCTTGATAGAGAGTGGAAAGAATGGAGTCTTCTTTGATTCCTTGGGAGCTGAAAATTTTTTCGCCTAGTTCTTGTTTGGCAATTTTTTTCATGGCAGTTACAAGAAGGGCACAGGCAGAACTGTCCGCTCCGCCGGAAAGGGAAAGTGTGTAACCCTTTGTTTTGGAGTGTATTAGATAATCAAAAAGTCCTAATGCTACTGCTCTTGTGAAATCCAGATATGATTCTTCTTCTTGGGAAATGGAAGGTTCCGGAAGCGGATAATTTATTTTTGGAGTTCTTTTGGGAAATTTAAGACTGAGATGGATCCGATTTTCTTCGAAGGATTTTTTTGAGCTGAAACGGTTTCCGGAAGGGCGAAAGTTTTTTGCACGATCGGCTCTGGAAGTTTCAAAGTTTATTTCACAGGAACAAAAATTGAAATCGCCGAAAAACAGACGTTGCGATTGCGCAATTAGCTTTCCGTTTTGAACGATCATCGAGCCGCCTTCGAAGATCAGCCTTCCTGACTCGTTTCCGCAGAGATTGGAAAATAAATATACGTTCGATTCCCTTCTGGAATTTTCCTGAAAGATCTGCCTGCGGATTCTCTGCTTTCCGAATGCGAAATGAGATGCTCCCGGAGAAAGGATGAGATCGGTTCCAGCTTCGGAGAGTGGAATTGAAGGCTTTTGTAGAACCCAGGAATCTTCGCAGATTTCCACTCCGAAAGAAAATTGATCAGTTTCAAAAATGAGGGAACCGAAAGGAATTACGGAACCGTCCGGAGCAGCAAAATTTTTACGGGTTTCTTCTCCTCTCGTAAACCATCTGTTTTCGTAGTGCACTCCCGTGGAAGCGAGATTGGATTTGGGAACGATTCCCGCTACGACTCCATTGCAAAGTACGGCCGCACAATTGAATAGATAAGGATTTTGGAATATAGGTAAGCCAACAATTACGATCTTATTTTCAGTAAGAGGAAGAAGTTCGGTCAAAGAATTCCAGGATTTTTTCCAGATTCGAGGAAAGAAAAAAGAATCTTCGCACCCGTAACCTGAAATACAAAGTTCCGGAAATAAGATCAAATCCGAGTTCTTTTCCTGTTCGAGAACTTTTTTGATCTTATTTAAATTTCCTGTAAAATCGAATACTCTCGTTTTGAGAGAAACGGATGTAAGCCTCACGGGTCGCATGTTTTACAGGATCCAGGTTGAAATTTGTTTTGAAAGTGTTTTTTTATTGGAACTTATTTTGGTAAACGATCTTGTTTATAAGACTCGAAATTCCTTGGAAATAGGATTAGGACGAACTGAGTCCACGTTTTTTTGGTTGAGTAGGTTTTGGAAGAACGGGGAGGCGTTTGCAAAGTCGGAAAATACGTGAATTCATGCTGATAGAATCTGTTTTTGAGATGGCTTTCGATTGAAAACGGGTTTTCGGATTCTTTCCTGAAAATTCACTGGTTAAAAACGTGTAAGAAAGAATTTCGATGAAACAGAAACTTTTAGAACTCATTCGGACTCATGCATACCGTTATTCGGAGCAACCTTTTACCCTCGCTTCCGGAAAAAAATCCAGACATTATTTTAATTGTAAGGAAATTACGCTCGTTCCGGATCGTTTGGAACTTCTCTGTCGATTTATCGTAGAACGGCATTTAGACGAATCAGGGATTTTAAAACCGCAGGCTTTCGGAGGTCTTACAATGGGAGCCGATCCAATCTGCTACGGAATCAGTTTGGAATTTAGAAAACAAGATAGGACCGTATACCCTCTGATTGTTCGCAAATTTTCCAAGGATCACGGAACAAACAAATTGGTGGAAGGTGCGGTGCACGCGGTAAAAAACTGTGTGATCGTAGACGACGTAATTACGACTGGGGGATCCACCATTCAAGCGATTCGTAGCATGCGTGATTCTGGAATCGAGGTCACTCAAGGAATCTGCATTTTGGATCGCCAGGAAGGTGGAAAGGATG
The DNA here is from genome assembly GCF_000306675.2 of Leptospira mayottensis 200901116. Lineage (NCBI taxonomy): Bacteria > Pseudomonadati > Spirochaetota > Leptospiria > Leptospirales > Leptospiraceae > Leptospira > Leptospira mayottensis. The sequence goes on along the minus strand of NZ_CP024871.1, from coordinate 2,680,399 downwards.
CGATCCTTGCGGAAGGGGTTCAAATGTTTCCTATATTCAAAAAAAGTGATTTTGGGAATTTGGAACATGAGTGAATTTCCGTACGATTTCGATAAATTTCGAAGGAATCTGATTTTTCGTTCGATTGCCGTAGTTCTTCTTTATCTCGTGTTTATTGTCTGGAATTTCCTTAAAGTTCCGGAAGAAAATCGAACTGATTTCGTGAAAATTTTTGGTCTTCTTTCCATGGTTCTCGGATTTCTGCTTTATAGAAATTTTTCCAGACAGTTGAAGATTTTAAAAGGAGCCAAAGTGGAATTGACTTCCAATTCCCTGAGGCTCTTCAATTCCAAAGGTCAGTCTCTTGAAACGAAACTCAAGTCTATCGTATCGATTGAAAGGGACGTGTTCCGTTCTTACGTTCGTTTTTTGATTGCAACAAAGGACGACCTGATTCCGGTTTTGAATCTTTTAGAACCTGATCTATTTCAATCCGAGCTGGAAAAAAATTCCGGAAAAAAGGTGGTCGTTCAAAAAAGCAGACCCGGTTTTTTACATCCGAAAACTCTTTTGTATTTCATTCCTTCTTTGATTACGTTCGGCGCCGTTTTTTACGAACCTTTTCATTTGAGAATGGAGTCCTTTTATCTGATTGCTAATATAAACGCCCTTCTCGTGGCGGTCTATTTTCCGGAAGATAAGGTAAAACTTGTGTATTCCGCAAAACGGAGATGGATTTTCCTTTTGGGAGCTTTATTGATAGCTCAGTGTTTGATTTACTTAAAAATTCTATAATATTTAAATGAACGATCGCACACTACAGATCGGCTCATCCTCAGTACATTCCGAGTAAAAGGTTTACAATAATAGTGAACTGGAACGGAAGTTGTTGCCTGTGCGAGTAGAAAGATCATATTATAAAGTGTAAATGGGATTAGAGTTAATTTTGGAGTTTGAAACCTGTTAACTAACAAACACTATAGGATGTAATTCTATTAAGATCGAGTCTAAGAGCGTGTTCTTAAAAACCTTCTTGTACACATTAATGTATGATGCGATTTGACCTCAGAGTTGGGTCATTTAGATATTTTCCTGAGGAAATTTGGAAACGTCTTCATCCGCTGTTGCCCAAGAGAAATCACAATTCACATAAGGGCGGCCGTCCATGACTTAGAACCAGTCTCAAAACTTCAAAATGTAAGAACTACAATCTTAAGCGACAGGAAAAACCGCCAATGTGAGTAATCTGTAGGAACTCCCACATTTTTAGAAACTTGCTGGATCGTTTAGAAATATTTTTTTAAGGTTTTGGGACGGGTTCTTATGATTGAGTAGTAATGGCAGAGATATTTTACAGGGTTTGAACTGGAATCCAATGAAGATATATTCCTCCAATGTTCGGTTCGAAATCAACGTTACATAGAAGATTCCAGGAATGGGTGGCAGCAGAAGTTTTTAATAAAATTAAAAAAGAAGCATTAAAACTTTATGAATGTTCTGTTAAAATTAGAACTAAAAGAATATGACATCGGACGGTAGCTTCAAGGGCTTCACGGGTCCAAACCCGACGGATCTCTGTAAAAGAGGCATTTAAAGGCATATTCTTGTCAATCGGCCATCTGTAGCTTTTGTAATCGTTTCGGCTGAAACTTACGATTCTAAACTATTATTTCCTAATTTAAAAAATTTTAGAATATTTAGAAATTATAATGTTCTGAGGCCGGAGATTCTTTCTTTGGATAAAACTTATGCTAACAATGCAATTGAGGATAAATTAAAAAAGAGGAATATTCGGTATCGAATTCAAAATAAAAAGAACGCGAGAGATCCTGAATGGACTGCTCCATTAAATCCTTTTAGATGGATAGTCGAATGCACTTTTGCTTGGCTCAATGCGTTTAGAGCTATAAAAACTTGTTGGGAATTCGGATTCGATAATTATAATTCATTATTCCGACTCGCATTTGCTATCATTTTATTTAGAATGTCCTGGAAATAGGTTTTGGGACAAGCTAAGTAAAGCCAACGTAATTCTAAATGTAACATCAGTATTTGACGATCTCAAAATTAGGGAAGAAGCAAAGGGGTTGAATACTAAAGAACGAGCCGAAGTTATCTACGACATAGCAAGTTGTAATCTCTCTTGAATTAATTTCTTTATTATCATTTCTATTTCATCTTAATTTCAGGTACTCATTTTGATATTAGCGATTGGGATTTCATAGACTTCTTTTACGATCCTTGTCGAAATTTGGACAAATCATAATTATCCATCAAATTATATCGACTCCGCATTTTTTCACTTTCCATAAATTTCATTCCGAATTCTACTGTTCCCTCAAAGAAATGACAAACCCTAACATAGCAGATCCCAAAAGAATTAGGATTTCAAACCTCCGTAAGTCGTATCAAAGCGGAAAGCTTCAAACGGAAGTTCTCAAAGGACTGGAATTGGACATTCCAAGTTCTTCTGTCATCACTCTAATGGGGCCTTCGGGTTCTGGTAAATCAACTTTTTTGAATATACTTTCCGGCATAGACAAACCCGATTCCGGAGAGGTTTTTGTAAACGGAAAGTCTCTACATTTAATGAACGAAAAGGAGCTGACAAAATACAGAAGAGAGGAAACAGGAATCGTATTTCAATTTTTTCATTTACTTCCGTATTTAAATGCACTTGAAAATGTGGCCGTTCCTCTTTACATTTCCGGAATCGGAAAAATGCAGGCCCGAAATACGGCGGAAGAAGCGCTCGAAAAAGTAGGACTTTCTTCGAGAAAATTTCATAAACCGGACGAACTTTCCGGAGGAGAACAACAAAGAGTAGCAATTGCAAGAGCCCTCTGCAAACAACCGTCTCTTATTCTTGCGGACGAACCCACCGGAAATTTAGACACGAAAAATGCGGAAAATGTAATACAACTTCTCATAGACCTGCAAAGACAATACGGGTTTACACTTTTTATAGTAACCCACGATCAAAAGCTTGGTTCTTTAGGGGAATTTCGTTTGAAGATGATGGACGGAATTTTGGTGGATTAGAACCTCGTGTCTTTTCGGATTTATACACTATTCTTATTCGAATATTTTCGAAGCCATAAACTCGGTGCATTTTTCGCGTTAGCCGGAATATCCTTGGGTGTAGGACTTTTCATTTCGACCAGCGCAAACGGAATAAAAGCGGAAAAAAGTCTGACGGACTTCGCTATGGGATACTTTCAGGGGAAATATAAGATCAAAATTTCCTCTTCTTTAGGAGATCAAAACATTCCGGTTTCTCTTATCCGTGATCTATCAAAAGATCCTTCGATCGTAAAAATCGCTCCCCGACTTCAAAAAGAAGTCATTTTAAACGATTCGGTTCGAGGCGTATTTATCGGTTTGGATTTTTTAAAAGAATCCGGAGAGTTTCTTTCCAAACCAGAAATCCAAAACTCCAGTACACAAAACACAAGAGATAAACTTTCTTCCGTTTTTATCAGCCGCTCCCTTTCCCAAAGGATCGGAGCTTCTAAAGTCGATATACGCACAAACTCGAAGAACTTCTCCGTTACGGAGTTGACTGTATTTGATACGGAAGGCGGAAGTATTCTTATGGAAGACATAGAATCCGCAATGGAAAGATTCGAGACGGCAGGACACGTTAGTTTCCTTTTAATCCAACCTGACGAGTTCCGGCCGGAACAAAAACGGATTCTTGAACAGAAATTAGGCCCAGACTACAGAGTAGAAACAGTGGAAGATATCCAGGAAAAATCTGGAAACGCGTTACGCTCCTTTCAGATCAATCTTTTGGTGATCTCTCTCATTTCTCTTATAATTGCACTCTTTATGGTTTCTAACACGATGTCCGGTTTATATGTCAGCCGTGAAAAAGAACTGGGAATCTTAAAAACGATGGGACTGAGCGCGGGTCACACTTTTTTCCTCTTCGTATCTCAGGCTTTGTTTTTGGGGATATCAGGAAGTTGTATGGGACTGGGACTTGGTTTTCTTTTTTCGAAACTTGATTTTTTCAGCCCGGAAGCGACTTCTGTGAACCTTTCCTATCTTAAAACATACAATTCCGTTCCTATTTCCACTTGGCTACTGGGATTAGGAATCGGAATTGTCGGATCTTTTTTATCCGCCGCAGTTCCATCTTTTAGAGCGGGAAAAATTTCTCCGGTTTCCATTTTGAGAGAATCCTCTTCGGGAACGTATCGAACGAACGAATTCCGTCTGTTATCGATCGGACTTTTATTTCTCTTTATCTTTACTTGTATTGCGTTTTTTCCGTTTCGCTGGAAATTTCCTATTTTCGGGCTTCTGGGAATCGGAGGAATTGTAGTCGGTTTTACTCTCTGTTTTCCCTGGGTATTTAAAACTTTCGTGATATTCTTTTTTAAACTCGTAGAAAGATCAGATCGGTCTTTTGTTTTTATGAAAGTAGGTTTGGAAGAAATGAAAAATCAAACGCTACGAAATACGCTCACATCCGCGACTCTGATGCTTGCCACTTCTCTTGTAGTCTGCCTTTCGATTTTAGCGGACAGTTATCGAAGATCCCTGAACGATTGGGTCGAAGCAGAATTCCCCGCTGAGTTTACGATCATCAATTCAGCAAACTTAGTGGCGGAAATCCAAGGAGGAGTTCCCATTGGTTTGTTAAACGAACTCTCTCAAATTCCAGAAGTGAAATCCCTCGACGGTTTTTGTGTGAATACGAAAGTCGAAACGGACCGGGGAAACTTTACGATTCATGCATATACGTTTGCAACACACGACCGGGAGGATTCTCCTGAACGCCTAATAAAAACGGAAAACGAAATTCTAATCTCATCCAATATGGCTTACCTGCAAAATTTCAACGTAGGAGACTCAATCCTGATCGAAACGAAATTCGGAAAAAAAGAATTCAAGGTTCGAGGTATTAAGGAACATTTTTTTTCGGAGCGCGGAACGATCATGATGGATATTCGAAGTTACGAAAAATTCTTCGGACTTCATGCATACAATTCGATTAAGATCTTTTTAAAGAAAGACGCAGACCAAAAACAATCGGAAGAATCGATCTCTAAAATTTTAGCACAAAACTCCTCTCTAAAATTGCTAAACGTAAAAGAATTACGAGAGCTTTATACGGAAGGAGTGGATAAAGTCTTCGGAGTCTTAGAAACCCTAAAAACGACTGCTTTTATCATTGCCATGCTTTCTTTGATTTCTTCTTTGTTTCATAATCTCATTTCGAAAAAAAACACTTTGGGGATTCTCAAATATTTGGGGGCCGATCTTAGACAACTCGAAAAAATTTTACTGACCGAAAGTGTATTCATCACAAGCGTCTCCATTTGTTTTGGGATTCTTCTGGCGTCTTTTCTTTCCCCCATAGTTTTATACGTCGTTAACAAGAACGCATTCGGATGGACCTTAAAATTCACCGTTTCTCCAGAAGTGCCGATCTTTTTTCTAATTCTATCGCCGATTCTAGGGATTCTATCCTGTTTGGTTCCGTTATATACTTTACAAAAATTGAGTTTTCGAATCAGCCAAGAATGAAGACGCTTTCTTTCTCTTTTCAGGATGAAAACCAACTTGATTCGAAACCTTCTTTCCAATAGGATGCCTAATTCTTATGAGCGCATTAAGTGAAGTAGCGTTACAAATCGCTTCCGAAATCCGGAAAGTAAATCTTCGAGAAGATCAAAGAATTCCGACCTCGGATGCCTTCATTAAAGAAATGATGTCACTTTATTCAAGGGAACCGGACGATCTTCGAAACATTCTCGAAGCCCTTCGAGCGGCCAAAATCATATTCATCATTAAGATCGTTTTGCCGGAAGAAAAGATGAGTAAGATAAACGATCCGGGCGTAGATGCATACGCCTACGCGGATCTCAAAATTCTTAGCGACTTGAAATATTATTCAGAAAAAAAATTAGAACGCCTTTATGAAGCAACTTACTATAAAAAGAAATCCCCTTCCTTAATCACAAGAGAACTTTTTCCGAAAATCCGAGAATTGAATAATACTCCGATCGGAAGAATGGTCAATATCGTCGTGATGCTCGAAGAGTTCATCCGGATGATGAACAACAATCCCAACGATTTCGAAGAAGGATCCCGCTCTCAGGCCATGGAAGACATTCTCGTAGCCAAAGGCGATACCCCTAAAAGTATCTCCGACGAATCCTCTAAATTGACGCCTTTATCGAATTCTTTTGGACCGACTCTTTCTCAAAGAGCCACAGATCGTATGGCAACTCAAGAGACCAATCTCAACCCGAACAGCCCTTGGGGAAGAATGGCCTCTAAATTTTCAATTGAGTTCTTACTCAGAGTACACCTCAGAAAATGCGAGTTTGAAACGGTCCGTAAATTGATCACCTCGGGAAAGGTAACCGATGAAGTGAATCTCCGTTTGATCCGAGACAGCCTTTTGAAAATGGAAAAAAACATCAACGTGGACAAGGTTCTCGCCTCTTATCTGGAAGAAATGATCGAACTCAGAAGACTTGCTCAGAGAAAGCTAAATGCGGTCTCTAAACCGAGAACTTTTTAGAGGTTATCTCAAAAACTCCTAATAACGATCATGATACATGCGAGTATCAGAATTCCATAAAAGTTTTGATCGTTTCGTTCGTATCGAGTTGCAAATCTTCTGAAGTTCTGTAGCCAAGAAAAAGTTCGTTCAATTTTCCATCTTCCACGATATTTCCGCAGCTTACGTCCATCCTGTGTCTTTTTCTTTTTTCGATTTGATTTGTGTGGAGCGATCAAATTTACTTTATATTTCTTTTTAAGATATTCATCTAAAGGACCAGAATCGTAAGCACGATCTCCGACTAAATCTTTGATTTTGCCTTTGACTTTTTTGCGGATGATTGCACCTTCCGCGAGCTTACTTTCATGCGGCGAAGCACTTTCAATCCCGGCGGAGATAGGAATACCATTTTTGTCGACGATAACCATGACTTTTGTACCCTTTCCCCGTTTAGTTTTGCCAATACGTAGGCCCCTTTTTTCCAGGAACAAAAGTCCCGTCAATGAAACACGTACTTAAATCCATCTTGCCTCTTATTTCTAAGTCATGAAGAAGCGCTTCTAAAATTTTATCCAGGGTTCCATTTTTGCGCCATTCTTGAAATCTTCGATGGCATGTTTGATATGCGGGATATCTATCAGGTAGGTCTATCCACGGAGCACCAGTGCGAAGAATCCATAATATACCGTCCAAAATTGATCTTGAATTTACACGCGGACGACCTTTACCGTCATCTCTTGCTTCGGGTTCTACAAGTAAATCGCAAAGCAAATCCCATTGTTCGTTCGTTAAGTCACCTAATCGGCTCATAACGATCAATTATATTATTTATAGTTTAAGTACAAGAAATTTTAAGTCTGACTACACGGATGACGGTTTTTGAGATAACCTCTAGTTATTAGTGAGGGTGTCAGCGTTCCTGTGTAAATGACATATCTTAAAACGAATCGAACTTCAACCGATCGCCGAAAATAATCGAAAATTGATTCATTGCTTTTCCCCAATCTTGAATAGGCATGGTCCATTTTTTAGACATATTATTCAAAGCTAAATAAAGAAGCTTGATAGCCGCTTCATCGGTAGGAAACGAACCCCGATTCTTGATAATTTTTCTTAAACCCATATTCATAGATTCGATAGCGTTTGTGGTGTAAATCGCCTTACGAATATTAGGTGGATATGCCAAAAAAGGAATCACCGATTCCCAATTGTTTCTCCAGGACTTGCTAATCATCGGATATTGACTGTCCCATTTGGTTGAAAAATCATCAAGGCTTTTCTTAGCAATCTCTGCCGACGGAGATTTGTAGATAGCCTTTAAATCAATCATCAACTCTTTCTTCTGTTTGTAAGAAACCCATTTCAAAGAATTCCTTACCATATGAACGATACAAAGTTGAACTTGTGCATTAGGAAAAACTGATATGATCGTATCCGGAAATCCTTTTAACCCGTCAACGCAGGCGATTAAGATATCTTCAACTCCGCGATTCTTTAAATCGGTTAAGATCTGAAGCCAGAACTTCGCTCCTTCGGTGCGCTCCACCCAAATCCCAAGTATCTCTTTTGTGCCCTGTAGATTGATTCCTAAAGCCAAATAGAAGGATTTGTTTTGAACGTGGTGGCCGTCTCTCACCTTTACGACTAACGCGTCCATGATGAGAATTGGATATACTTTATCCAAGGGGCGATTCTGCCACTCGATCACCGTTTCCAGTACCGAATCGGTGACTTCTGAGATCAGATCCGCTGAGACTTCCACTTGATAGATTTCTTGGAGATGTTGGGTAATTTCTCGTGTGGTCATTCCGCGTGAATACATCGAAATGATTTTGTCATCGAAGCCGGTAAAACGTGTCTGACCTTTTTGTATGATCTGAGGTTCGAAACTGCCGTTTCTGTCTCGAGGTATTTCCAAATCGATTGTTCCAAAATCTCCTTTGAGCTTTTTGTTACTTTTTCCATTCCGAGAATTTCCTGTGTTATTGCCCAACGAGGAATTCTTCTCATATCCAAGGTGATGCGTCATCTCACCTTGCATCGCTCGCTCTATCAGTGATTTCGTTAGTTGCTTTAAGAGGCCTTCATTTCCCAGTAGATCTTCAGGACTCTTATCTTTGATTAATTCATCGAGTAGCTCTTCAGCTCGATTTTTGGGTTTGCTCATATTGGGTTTATCCTTGTTACTTTTTGGTTATTCACAAGTCATTTACACAATCGACACGACACCCTCTTATTAGTGGATAAGTGTGACCTTGCCTAGGAGATGTTGCCCTACGCTGTGATCCATATCGGGAACAATGTAGCCTGGTTTTTCTTTTTGACTATCGTCCTTCCTATTTTTAGTAAATTTAGAGCTTGTCTTAAAAGCCTCGGATGTAGGAACTCCAACGGGAGTAACAACAATAAAATCTATCTGAAAGTCAATACAACGAATCTGTGGGAACCTCCCACGTTTTTTAGAAACTTACCGGATCGTTAGAGATATTTTTTAAGGTTTTGAGACGTATTCTTAGAGAATTCCATGTTCTTTCAGGGTTTTTTCGGAGAGTCCTGTAATTTCTAAAACGGTCTTTAGATCAATCCCTTTCTTTAACATTTTACCGGCATCTTCTAATTTACCTTTCTCAACACCTTTTTCGATACCTTGCTGCATTCCCTGTTGTATGCCTTCTGAAATGAGTCTCTCCGCTGTAGTCACTGTTAGTTCCTCGTATTGTTCTAATTTTGATCTTTCCAAAACTCTTTTGAGTTCCGTAGGTTTTAAATCACGGGCCCAATAAATATACAACAACAGTTTCCGTAAGATTGCAACCCTTTTCGATTCTTCCTCTATTCCTAATAATAGCGAAAATAACCCCGGTAAGTGAGAAACAAATTCCAAATCCCCTTCCCGGATTTTTTGAACCACTCCCAAAGTGACTTGAAAAGTAATGCTTTCCAACTTCTTCTTCAACTCTACTTCTTTTAGATCAAACAAGTCTATTTTAAAATCGGGGATAAAGTCCTTCAGAATTTCCGTTTCTTGTTTTGTTAATACGAACTGGTCCAAAAATCGATTCCCCAATTTCCATTCCTTTTCTCCGTGATAGAACACGAATGGAATGACTACGGAAAGTGGCTCTCCATTTCTTTGTTGGTTTCGATAGATTTCCGTTAAATATCCGAGTAATTGAATATAGATGGTGTTTTCTAAATAACTTTTGTGTTCGAAAAGTAAATAGACGTTCGACTTGTTTCCGGACTTGAGAGGGATTTGAAACAGCAAATCCGTTTGTTCTTGTTTTAGTTCCTCGGATATAAAGCTCGATTCGGTCAATTCCAAGTTTTCCAAGTCGAGTAGTTTGACCACTTCCGGCGGTAACGTGTTTTTGAAAAAAGTAGCCGCTTCTTTTTTGTCCTGAAAGGTTTCTCGGATCAGTCGATCGTGAGGATTGTTCACTTCGGTCATCCGTTATCCTTGAGCTATCATTTTTCTCGGTCAATTCCATTTGGGAACTCTTCTAACCTACCATTCTTCCGTAAAAGGCAGAGTTCGAAGTTTTTCACAAAAACGTTGTTATATTTGATGGGTGTTTCTACGAATTTTTCCGTGGAACCCATAAGAATTTTCAGTTTAAAATTAGATAAAGATATCTTTATTATCGAATACGGCGATAGAAAATTCTTGCTAAAAGGTTTATGATGGAGGAGGTTTCAGTGGGATAATACCTCTTATTCACGTCGAAAAAGCGGGATCTATATTAATTAATAAGAATATTAGAAACTGATTTTAAAAAGTAGTTCTATAACGTTGGTATCCGTTTTTGATATGGTTTATAGTAGACTTAATGTTCGAATTTTAATAAGGAAAAAATCTATGAAAGAAGTTTTCCTATTAAAATTAGTAATTTAACGTGTAATTCTTGCGAGATCGGTTCCGGGATAGTAGTGTCTTAAAATTTCGACATAGTTGTAATTTTCTTTCGCCATCCCGAAGCTTCCCCATTGACTTAAACCCACGCCGTGACCGGATCCCATTCCTTTGATAAGAAAGCCGTTTCCTTCTTTTTGAATTCCGAAACGCAAAGAGCGAACGGAAGCGCCGAGAGTTTGCCTGAAATCTTTACCCCGAATTCTGGAAGAACCATCCGTTCCGCTGAGTTCTATAAGATCGACTCTTCCTGATGCCGTTCTGGATAGAACTTGGATTGATTGAATTTCGCCGAGTTTTAAATTCGAGAATTTAGAATTGATGAGTTCTTGAGAGACCGTTTCTTTCCAATAAAAGTTGTCTCCGGCACTGTCGAATTCCGAAGCTACAATGGAAAGGTAGGGAACTTTTTTGCCTCCCCAAATATTTTCGGGAGTTTCCGTTTTTCCGCCGCTGTTCGAATGAAAAAAAGCTTGGATCGGATTCTCTTCAAAGACGGCCATCACGCCGGTTGTGTCTTGAACCGCCTTTGTAGTCAATGGATGTTCCTTTTCAAGGCCTCCGTATACTTGTGAGTTTGTAGTTGCTTCCACGTCGTAGAAAGTATTCTTTTTATTTAATATTTCACGAACGGCATAAGTTCTTGCGCAGATTGCCTGGGCTTTTAACGCTTCCATCGGCCAGCTATAAGGAACTTCGGAGGGGACAACCGCCAAGAGGTATTCTTCCAAAGGAAGTGCATTAACCACAAGAGCGGGGCCTTGGTTTTGGGGGATCAGATGAATTGCTCCTCGCACTTTGAGAGATTTATATCCAAGGCTCGTGTTTTGACTTACAAAACGAATCGGGGCCTTTAAACGTGAAGCGTCCAAAGAAATGATGTCGATTCCTTTTTTGATCAAAAGATCGTTTGCATCATAGACAGAAATGATTCCTTCTCCTCGAATTTGGAGATCACCTTCGGCTTTTCCAAGCAATACTCTGATTTCGTGAACAGAACGGCTTTTATAGGGAGGGGTCCAAGGACGGATGATGACGGTGTTACAGCCCACTTGCAAAAGAATGATTGTGAGAATGAAAAACAAAGCTAGTTTTTTGATCATAAAAAGTATCTCTCCTCTTGAATATCGATGAGAAACTGAAATCTCTATAGGAATTTTTGAGTTTTATAGGAAGTTGAAAAAGGCTTTTGGCTTTCGAAAACGTAAAACCGACTTTTTTGGAAATGGACGTATACAATCATAATTGAAGAAAGGGCAAAGGAGGAAATTTTTAGCGGAATTGTAATCGTTTGCGTTCATTTGAGTCAAGATTGAACGTTTTGGATGGATCCGTAAACTCTGAAAATTTTAACGGATCATTCCCTGAAAAAACGGAAAAATCCTAACTGTCCTGAAAGTTTTGTAAATTGAAATTCGGTGATTGTGAACACAAAAAAAGTTACAGTAGGAAATAAGTCTCTTCTTGCGGGAAAAAGATTTTAACCTAAAATTACGTTTCGATACGGATATAGAGAGATAAATAAATATTCAAAAATTAAAGAATATACTAAAAATATAATTATATTGAACGTTAATGGAATTCTGGCTTTCGATTACTGAGAGTTTGAAATTTGCATAACGTTCGTGAGGGATGAGCTCCGAAAGAAAAAATATGAATCAAAAAATTGTCATATCGGTTGATTCAATCCGATTGAATGGGTATATTTTTGGAACTTAAGAGCGCAACGGATTCCAAGTGAGGAGTTTGAGGATACGGATCCGTGATGAGAATTTTTTGTATTTGAAAAAAGTCCTTCAATTTCCAGAGATCTTCTTTTTGGGAGGTTGGATTGCAGGAAACGTAAAAAAAAGAGGAGATCTTTGAATTCTTCAATGCTTCCGTAACGAATTCGCCGAGCCCGGCACGTGGAGGATCGGCGATTAGAATATTTCTTGATTGAAGCAATTCGTTCAGTTTGGGAGAGGACTTTTTTGAGAAAAGATCTTCTCTCAAGTAGGAGAATTCGATTTTTGGAAAATCGAAAGACATTTGTTTACGGGCGATTTCTAAAGAGCTTTCTGTGGAGTCGATTCCTGTAATTCTTCTGAATCTATGGGCGAAGATTCTACTAAAAAAACCGGAACCGCAAAATAGATCTATGAGATGATCGGATGATTTTGGGATTTCGGTTTCGATGAAATCCAAAATAGGTTGAAACCCTTCTGGATTCGGTTGGAAAAAAGAATCGAAGGGGACTTGAAATTCTTTTCCGGAAACGAATTCCAAATAGGATTCTTTTCCTTTGAGAACTTTTACTTCTCCGATCGCTGAAATTTCCCCTTTTCTTCGATTGAAACAAAATAGAATATGGTCCGCTTTCAGGTATTTTAAACAGACTTTCGAAAATTTTTCCTCTTGATCTGAATTTTTGAATTCTTCTACGAAAGTCAGGATAGTCATCAATTCGGAAGAGTTCTTCGCCTTTCGAAGAGTAAAATACTTTAAAAATCCTGAATCCGATTTTCGGTTGTAGGGAAGGTCTGGAAATTCGGAGATCAGATCTCGGAATCTTTTCAATTCCGCATTTGATTCCTCGCTTTGAATAAAACAATATTCCAAATCGACGATATGCCTAAAGGAACCCGCTTCCCTTTGTCCGATAACCGGTCCGGGAAATACGGCGAAATCCATTCTATTTCTGTAATGAAGTTTTTTTAGGGCCGGATATAAGATAGGTTCTATTCCGAAATCCTTTTTATAACTTTCTAAAAGAGCCGAGGTTTTATAATGGAATTGCTCTTCATAGGGAATGTGTTGCGCGGAACAACCTCCACATCTCGTAAATACAGCACAAGGAGGAATCACGACTCTTGGAGTTTGAAAAACTAAGTCTTGTTTGGTGGAGTGCTTGCGGCGTTTCTTTTTAAAAAAAGTGACGTGATAAATGTCTCCGGGTAGGGAATAAGGAATTTCGATTGAAATATTGTTTACAACGCTAACCCCTCGGAGTTTGGAATTCACAAATTCAACCGTGCCTTTATGAATGAAATTTGTGTCTTTATCGGGCATTATCGACCAGTTAATCGATTTGGTATGTATGGTAAACTTTAGTTTGTTTGAAAATCGATTCTTTTATAAAAAACTTTCGAGTAAAATTTGCACTTAGAGCCGGTCTCAAAACTACCTATCAAAAAAGTTAAAAGCAATGATAGAACTTGCGAGATAAAGAGATGCAAGATAATTTTCAGATTTTCTTTCCCAACGAATTAGGATAGCTCTGAATCGATTGTGCCAACTGTTAGTTCTTTCGAGGGTGTCAGCGCTCCTGTGTAAATGACATATCTTAAAACGAATCGAACTTCAACCGATCGCCGAAAATAATCGAAAATTGATTCATTGCTTTTCCCCAATCTTGAATAGGCATGGTCCATTTTTTAGACATATTATTCAAAGCTAAATAAAGAAGCTTGATAGCCGCTTCATCGGTAGGAAACGAACCCCGATTCTTGATAATTTTTCTTAGCCCCATATTCATAGATTCGATGGCGTTTGTGGTGTAAATCGCCTTACGAATATTAGGTGGATAAGCCAAAAAAGGAATCACCGATTCCCAATTGTTTCTCCAGGACTTGCTGATCATCGGATATTGACTGTCCCATTTGGTTGAAAAATCATCAAGGCTTTTCTTAGCAATCTCTGCCGACGGAGATTTGTAGATAGCCTTTAAATCAATCATCAACTCTTTCTTCTGTTTGTAAGAAACCCATTTCAAAGAATTCCTTACCATATGAACGATTGTATTTACCGATGAGAGGCTTTTCACCTTTTTTCCGAATATGAGATTGAATGTTTCTTCTTTTGATTAAAACTTCTATATCTTGGAAGTCATAACCTTTATCTAAACAAAGATGTTTTGGCTTTTTTCTTCTTTTTCCGGAAAATATTAGGATTGAATTCAACGTATCTTTTACACCGTGTTTGTCATGAACGTTAGCTCCAGTCAACGTAATTGCCAAAGGAATTCCATTTCCATCCGTAAGGATATGCCGTTTAACCCCTAATTTGGCACGGTCTGTAGGATTTTTCCCGGTTAAACTCCCCCTTTGGGAGCTTTAACCATTGCCGAATCCATCGAAGCCCAGTCCCATGCTATCTGATTCTTTACATCATAATATTTTAAAATGGATTTATAGATCTTTTTGAATACCCCTGCTCGTTCCCATTCTTGAAATCTTCTGTGACAAGTTTGACCAGATCCAAACTCATTGGGAATTGCACGCCACTGACAGCCTGTTTTCATTCGATAGATGATACCTGCCATTACTATTCTTGAAGGAACACGATTGCGACCTCCTTGAAGATTGGGCTTTTCTTTAGGAATCAATGGTGCTATTTTTTCCCAAAGTGCATCGGGGATTTCTGAATAATATTTGTCCATTTCACATTTATATTTTTACACTTTCTCTGTACAACCAGTTTTGAGACCGGCTCTAAGCGTTCGGAAGTGATTGAGAATTCTGTCTGCGTTACCACGGCGAATCTTCCAAAGTCATCGATAATATTCAAAATTCTGAATCTTTTTCCCGAGTAGAGTGAGTCCGACATGAAATCCATGGACCATCTTTCTCCAGAATTCTTAGGAACAAGCTTTGGAACTGATGGTAACGATAGTTTCTTTCGCTTTGGTTTGATTCGATATTTTAAGCCCAATTCGGAATACAAGCGATAGATTCGTTTATGATTTACTCGTTCTTCTTGTCGTATGAAGTCATGGATCTGTCTGTAACCCGCCCTTTTATACTTATACGCTAAAGAACGAATTCGATCTTTTAGTTCTATGTCTGGATCCTGAATTTTGGAACGATACCGAAAGCCAGTCCGCGAAACGCTCAAGAGTCTACAGGACTTGCGTTCCCCGAGCTTTGATTTGATTAACATGACCGCCTCTTGTTTCTGCTCTCGGCTTACCACTTTTTTTCAAGTAACATCTTGATTGCTTCATTTTCTAAAGCTAATTCTGCATACAGTTTCTTGAGCTTACTATTCTCTTCTTCCAAAGTTTTCATCCGCTTTAGATCGCTCAGTTCGAGACCACCATATTTCGAACGCCAACGGTAAAATGTATTTCCGCTGATTCCATACTTCCGACAAATATCTGGGGTCGAAACTCCTGATTCCGATTCCTTTAGAATCTTATGGATTTGTTCTTCGCTGAATCGTTTCTTCATATTTTCCTCCAAGTTTATGATTCTTCTGGAGGATTTCAAACATTCTAACTGGTCCTAAATTCGGGGGATAGGTCACAAAAGCCCTCGAATAATAAGAGGTTGTCCCAAAACCTCCTTGTACTTGTAGTCTCAGGAAATAGATATGACATATGAAATCAGATTTAGGTCATTTAGATATCCCTGAAGAGATTTGGAAACGTCTTCATCCCTTGCTACCAAAGCGTAAAACAAACTCCAAGAAAGGAGGTCGTCCTCGGCTTGATGATAGAGTGGCGATGGCCGCAATATTTTACAGGGTAAGAACAGGAATTCAATGGAGATATATACCTCCGATGTTCGGTTCAAAATCAACGTTACATAGAAGATTTCAGGAATGGGTAGCCAGCGGAGTTTTTGATAAAATTGAAAAAGAAGCATTAAAACTTTATGAGCGCACTGTTAAAATTAGAACTAAAAGAATGGCATCTGATGGTAGCTTCGCAAGAGCTCCCAAAGGGGGGCTTTCACGGGTCCAAACCCGACGGATCGCGGCAAAAGAGGCCTTAAAAGGCATATTCTCGTCGATCGGCGTGGAGCACCTGTAGCTTTTGTAATCGCTTCGGCAGGAACTCACGATTCTAAATTACTTTTTCCTACTTTAGAAAAGTTCAAAGTATTTAGAAACAAAAAATTGCTTAAACCAGAAATCCTTTCTTTAGATAAGGCTTACTCTAACAAAACGATTAAGAACAATTTAAAAAAGAAGAATATTCAATATCGAATTCCAAATAAAAAGAATGCGAGAAATCCTGAATGGATTGCTCCGCTAAATCCTTTTAGATGGACAGTCGAACGTACTTTTGCTTGGTTTAATGCATTTAGAGCCATAAAAACTTGTTGGGAATTCAAATTTGAAAATTATAAGGAGAGTGTCGGCTTGATTGTGTAAATGACTTGTGAATAACCAAAAAGTAACAAGGATAAACCCAATATGAGCAAACCCAAAAATCGAGCTGAAGAGCTACTCGATGAATTAATCAAAGATAAGAGTCCTGAAGATCTACTGGGAAATGAAGGCCTCTTAAAGCAACTAACGAAATCACTGATAGAGCGAGCGATGCAAGGTGAGATGACGCATCACCTTGGATATGAGAAGAATTCCTCGTTGGGCAATAACACAGGAAATTCTCGGAATGGAAAAAGTAGCAAAAAGCTCAAAGGAGATTTTGGAACAATCGATTTGGAAATACCTCGAGACAGAAACGGCAGTTTCGAACCTCAGATCATACAAAAAGGTCAGACACGTTTTACCGGCTTCGATGACAAAATCATTTCGATGTATTCTCGTGGAATGACCACACGAGAAATTACCCAACATCTCCAAGAAATCTATCAAGTGGAAGTCTCAGCGGATCTGATCTCAGAAGTCACCGATTCGGTACTGGAAACGGTGATCGAGTGGCAGAATCGCCCCTTGGATAAAGTATATCCAATTCTCATCATGGACGCGTTAGTCGTAAAGGTGAGAGACGGCCACCACGTTCAAAACAAATCCTTCTATTTGGCTTTAGGAATCAATCTACAGGGCACAAAAGAGATACTTGGGATTTGGGTGGAGCGCACCGAAGGAGCGAAGTTCTGGCTTCAGATCTTAACCGATTTAAAGAATCGCGGAGTTGAAGATATCTTAATCGCCTGCGTTGACGGGTTAAAAGGATTTCCGGATACGATCATATCAGTTTTTCCTAATGCACAAGTTCAACTTTGTATCGTTCATATGGTAAGGAATTCTTTGAAATGGGTTTCTTACAAACAGAAGAAAGAGTTGATGATTGATTTAAAGGCTATCTACAAATCTCCGTCGGCAGAGATTGCTAAGAAAAGCCTTGATGATTTTTCAACCAAATGGGACAGTCAATATCCGATGATCAGCAAGTCCTGGAGAAACAATTGGGAATCGGTGATTCCTTTTTTGGCTTATCCACCTAATATTCGTAAGGCGATTTACACCACAAACGCCATCGAATCTATGAATATGGGGCTAAGAAAAATTATCAAGAATCGGGGTTCGTTTCCTACCGATGAAGCGGCTATCAAGCTTCTTTATTTAGCTTTGAATAATATGTCTAAAAAATGGACCATGCCTATTCAAGATTGGGGAAAAGCAATGAATCAATTTTCGATTATTTTCGGCGATCGGTTGAAGTTCGATTCGTTTTAAGATATGTCATTTACACAGGAGCGCTGACACCCTCATTATAAGGCATTATTCCAAATCGCATTTGCTATCATTTTAATTAGAATGTCCTGGAAATAGGTTTTGGGACAAGCTCTAACGCAGGTTGTCCCGATCTACGTGCGGTTACAATCTTACTTCCTGTTCCAGGGAAACGATGTTGCCAAGCTGCTTCTGTCAATATTCTTCGAAGTCTGGGACTTCCAGTTTTTGTTATCCCTGTTTGTTTTCTTTTGGAACCGCTGGAATATTCTCCCGGAACAAGTCCTAAAAAACTCATGAACGAACCGGCTGTTTTGAATCGTTTGAAGTCACAAACCTCACAAAGTAAAAACATTGCGGTTAGATAATCCACTCCTCGGAAACATCTTAATATTCCTACTTTCTCTCGATACGGTTCACTTTTCGCTATCTCTTGTATTCTCTTATCCATCGCTTTTAAATTCTCTTCTTGAACTCTTACTCGACTATAATAGTCGTTAAATGTCTCTTGAAGGATCTCGTTGTTAAACTGTAGATTGTTCAACCATTTGTTATGACTGACTGTCCAATACTTTGTTGCTGAGTAAGTTATACCCTTTCTTAATAAGAATTTCATTAACCTCTGACGATTCCTTCCTAAATCCAAACGAAGGCTGTCACGGGATCTCAGATAATCTCTTACCGCTTCGTCCTCTTCACTCGGTACATGAATCGATTCTAATTCTCCACTTCGCAATAATTTTGCTAATTTGATTGCATCTCTCTTATCCGTTTTGATCTTATCCGAGCTTTGTCTTGGTATCTTTCCGGGTGCTACAAGGATACAGTTCACTCCCAAAGACTTGAGATATCTGTAAAGTGGATAACCGGTTACTCCTGCCTCGTAACAACTATGTATCTCGTTCCATTCTGATTTTAGTTTATTGACGAACTTTTTGATCTGAACCTCATTATGTTTTATCTGCTGTTCTTTTACTATTTCCTTTGTATTGTTCGTTAAACTCGCAATTCTAATCGTTTCTTTGTGGACATCCATTCCTACATATATTTTTCTTTTCATTACGTTCCTTCTGTTGGTTTTCTTGTTTTGTGGTAAATGCTTGCATCTAACCCACGGTTTTCAAGCCCAGAAGGGGCGCCATTTTGTCTTAGAAGGCTAAGCGGCAAATTGTATTTGTATTTTCGGAGAAAATGGTTATCAAGAAATAGAAACACGGTAGCATTTCGGAAAAATAGCTTCGAATTTTCTGAGAAATTGCGGTTTTAGAAAGATAGATAAGTGCATTTATTACCGATTTGCCTACGAAGTCTGTTTTATTTTGAATTGTTTCGACAAGCAAAATTATCCGGAGTAAAAACGTTTGGCGAGGTTTTCTGCAGATTGAATCAGGTTAAATCGTTATTTTTATCGGAGTCGATAACCTAATTTTTTCGGTTTGAAAGTGATTTCATTATATTGATAAAATTGAATATAAGATTTCGTAATTATCCTTGTAATACCTATACTTAATGTGTATTTTCTATTCCTATTGAATCCCTTATAATACGAATTCTTTGATTCGGATTGTTCTATTTATTTCCAAGAGCGAATTTTTACTTTCCTACAAATTAAGATCGAATAACATAAAGAAAGGGTATAATTATTAATTCGGAGGATATTTAAAAGATATATTTTGAATACCGGACTTATAAAACTGATCTGCCTATAGAGATTTAAGGGAAATCAAATCTTCTTTAGAAAATATTGAAATAAAGAGTCTGCTGATCTTCAAAAGATAAATAGAATTATCTTATTTTGAAATACGTTTTTCTATGCATTACAAAGAAATAATTGCGCAAAATTTTATGATTGCTAAGGCTCTGTAGAAAGGAATTTTAGCTAAAATCAAGGAGAATTACTTAATGAAAAAAATTCTATTTTTAAGCTTCGTTGTTGGTTTAATTGCCAATTGTTATAGTATCGACAAAACTAAAGTTGGTGGTAAAGAGGTAATTACGGCGACTCAGATGAACCCGGTAATTTTTACCGCTTGGGGAGCACCTGTAACGGCTTGTTTAAACGATTTGAACAAAGAAGGTGCAACACAGGTTGTTAATGCTGGAGGAGCTGCAACCGGCGGTATGTTTTCTACTTCAAGAATTTCTGGAACTGAAGCTTGTCAGGCAACTGGCGTTAAATAGTTTTGTTCAGCCGCTTGTTCGTTGGGCGGCTGATTTTCAAGGACATCCTTGATTAGATTATTTTCTTACGTTTTAATTGCTTATCTGTTTATTATTCCTCTTTTTTCAGAAAACCCAACCTCAAGAAGACTTTTTATAGAAGATAAAATCGGAAGTATCCAAAAGGAGGGGATTTATAAAGAAAGAAGCTGGTTAACTTTATTGCACTATGAGAAAGTCTCTGAAAACAAATATAGAAGTTATGCAGACAGCGATTCCTTTTTTCTCTCTCCGTCCGGTAAGACGAATCCGTTTTTAGAATTGGAAACGAGTCTTAGGGTTTTCTCAAAAGACGAAGCTCTAACCGATCTGTCAGTCGAATGTTTATTTCCGGCCCGTTTTCATTGGATACGGGAACGGTTCTCCATAGATCCAAATTTATTTCCGATACCGTCTTGTCCTAAATTTGAAGAGTTTCATAATCAAATGAGAGCGCATTCGCTTTCTGTTGTTTTTGCCGCCTTTCACCCTGAACATCCAGCTTCCTTATTTGGACATACGATGCTTAAGTTTAATTCTGGTACTAAGGAAGCGGAAGAGTTGGAAGACGTAGTCGTTACTTACGCGGCGATAATTCCGAGAATTGTAGACCCTTTTTCCTATGTTTTCAATGGTTTGAGCGGAAATTTTCCGGGATCTTTTGAAATTCAAAAATATAAATATAAGATATACGAATATAACGAGTACGAAAATCGAAGTCTTTGGGAATATAAGCTGAATATTGACGAAAGAGGTATCGAAAGAATAATCCGCCATTTATGGGAAATGCAGAAAAATCATTTTGATTATTATTTTTTTGATGAAAATTGCTCTTTTAGAATTCTCACTTTGCTTGATGTAGGTAATCCGGAACTCCGATTATCTGATCGGAAAAAAATTTTAGTACAACCTGCCGATACGATCAAGTTAATGGCGGCTCAAAAGAACTTATTATTGGAAGTAAAGTTCAGACCTTCGATTGTAGAAAGATATAGACAAAAGTATGGTTTTCTAAATGAGTCGGAGAGGGAACTTTTAAGAAAAGTTATCAAGGACGATACGGATGTGAGTCAGGGGTTACCTGAAAACCGCAGAGCGATTCTTTATGATGCTATGATCGATTATCTTCTGATTAAAAAATCTATGGAAAAAGGAACCCTCGACGAAAAGGATAAGGAAAGGTATTATAAATATAATTCACTGAGAGGGGATATGGGAAATTTATTAAAACTCAATGATTATTATTTTCCTCCTACGGCGTCTAATCCACTTCTTGGGCACGATCCTTCTCAAATTATGATATCTGCGGGGAATTCTTCCAATGGTGTATTTGGGGAATTTAATTTTAGGCCGGTCCTAAGGGACTTTACGGATTCGTATCCTGGTTATTCTCCGTACAATCAATTATACTTTTTGAATACGAATATACGTGTTTATGAGAATATGAAATCGCCTAAACTTCAAGAGATACATTTTATTCAGATGACTTCTCTGCATCCAATCGGTCAATTCTTGAATAAGGCATCTTGGCGTTTCGATGTAGGTGTTAAATCTCTTTTGACGGAAAAAGTTTTTAAGGAAGATCCGGGTATTTTATTTGGCTTTTCTAGTTTCGGATTTGGAGTCGCTTCGGAACCGTTTTATTATTTCTCGCGTTATAGTTTGATTTTTTATTCATTTTTGGACGTGAGAGGAGATATATCCGATTCTTTTCGGAGGGGATATCGCTTGGGATCAGTCGCAACCGTCGGGGTATTGTGCAGAATTACCGAACGACTTTCGTTTCATTTGATAGGAGACTATCGTTCTTATTCTTTCGGAGATAAGCAGTATTTTCCAGAGTTTTCCATACAAGGAAATTATTTGCTAACGGAACATATCGCTTTAGAATTTCAGTATAGAAAAAACTATTTTACTTCTTTGGAAGAAACCAAGTTCGGTGCCAAACTTTATTTTTAATTTACACACTGCCTAAGTGGAACCTTATTTGCAGTAGTTCCCAAGGACTTTGACAGTCTTTAAGATTTTATAAGATTTTCTCATCGTTTAAAAATGTAGTAGTTCCCACATTCCTAGGTTTTGGAACAAGTCTTAAATATCTCGTTTCGTCGTGTCCTTTGAGATCGGTTTACCGGGAATTTTATTTCGCATCTTACGGAGTTTCTGTGTCAAAGCCATCTCGTTTCCCACTATTTTTTTACATAAGACTATAATGAGCTAATTTTCGATTCAGATTCTTTTTTATTCATAGAGTTGAGTAATTTTCCTGTTCGGATTATAGAAAATAAAACTTCGATCATTTTTCGAGTTACAACGATGATCGATTTTATATGTTTAAGACTTTACAAACGGTCCCATCGCTTTCTTACATTCGAAAGCGATGGGAATGAGGAATGAATTTTACGGGTTACAAGGCGCAGCCGCGAGACTCATGCCAGAAGTTAAAATGGAAGAATTGGAAGGATTCAATATATCCGCAACTCCGCCTGTCGTCAGTACAGTAGGCGGAATGTGATCCCAATGATTGTTCTTAGCATACAAAGTAGTCGTATTCGAAGCCGATGTGTATAGATCATTAAACGTATTGCAGGAAATGGTATTGTTTCCCACACTTCCAGTGCTTCCTCCTCCCAAATCCACGTTGATACCGAAGTCGGTATTAGTCATGAGAAGAATTCCCGACTTGTTCCGAGAAATCAAATTATTTTCTACTTTGATCGCTGCGTTTGAGAAAGAATTATAGATCCCGAAATAATTTGAAACGATAGTATTACCGGAAATGATATTTCCAGTTTCGCCCTGATTGGAAGTTCGGATAAAAACCCCCGCACCTCCGATATTTTCGGTCAATGTGTTGTTTCGAATTGTGATTCCGGAAATAATGCCGGAAATTGATCCAGGAACTTGAACAGCCGAAGTGTCCGCTCCAGAGTAAGGTTTAGGATTGGTAATCGTAAATCCGGCAACTGTGCTGCCGTTTTCTAAAATCAAAGTAGCGTACTCAAATCCAGTGGAAACCACTCCCATTCCCAAAATCAAAGTAGGTCCTTCATTACGAATGATCCCAGTGCCGGTATAACCGGAATTTCCTCCCTTTACTTTACTTTCTATGCCTTTTCCGGATTCATTTCCGATTAAATTTATACCTGCAGGTATCTTTATGGGAAACGTTTCTCCCAGCGTTTCGTTGTAGGTTCCGGGCGCTACATAGATCGTATTTCCGGGTTGCGAAACTGCATACGTAATAGTTTTGTAAGGAGCGAGTGACGTTCCAGGGTTGGAATTATTTCCCGAAAGAGCATCCACGTAATGAACGTTGGGTGTCGGTACTGAATTTACTAAGGATCTCTGAGGATTTGCTGCAATATCTAACAACGATTTGTCGGAGATTCCCAAAAGAAGGAGCGAAGAATTTTCATTTCCATCGTTTGCTCCCGCACATCCCGCAAATAACAGAAAAGCTGCCAGGCACATTGAAAAAATTTGTTTCATTTTATTTTCCTTAAGATTCCTATTCTTTATAAAATATGAATCTTTGTCCTCAATGCAACAGGCGGATGTTTTCATTTTGAACGGAAAATAAAATTTATAAAAAATTATTGTAATTCCTTATAAATCGAAGACGTGAAAATAAGAATTTCGCAGGAATGAGAGCCTGATGTTCTCAGGTAACGTTAGAATCATTCTCAATACGATAGAAATACGACACAACCTCAATGAAATCTAAAATTAAAGATCGCATTATAATCCAAAAGGGTTAATTAGAAGTCGAATTAAAATATCTTTAAGTAGATTGTGAATGGAGTTGTTGAAAACTTCTATCGTTCATTTGGATGAAATAGAAATCGATCCAAGATGAATTTCGATGTCTATCGTGGAAAAATTTCTAAAAGCTCTTCATGTTTTCTAAAATAGAGTTGTTAAAAAATTACTAATTAATACATTTAATAATAAATAGGCGAAAATCCCCAAGTCCCGCGGCTAAAACGAAATGTTTAAAATCTTTTCTAAAACTTTTAATAACATCCGAGGTAATTCTAAGAGCTTGTCCCAAAACCTATTTCCAGGACATTCTAATTAAAATGATAGCAAATGCGATTTGGAATAATGCCTTATAATTTTCAAATTTGAATTCCCAACAAGTTTTTATGGCTCTAAATGCATTAAACCAAGCAAAAGTACGTTCGACTGTCCATCTAAAAGGATTTAGCGGAGCAATCCATTCAGGATTTCTCGCATTCTTTTTATTTGGAATTCGATATTGAATATTCTTCTTTTTTAAATTGTTCTTAATCGTTTTGTTAGAGTAAGCCTTATCTAAAGAAAGGATTTCTGGTTTAAGCAATTTTTTGTTTCTAAATACTTTGAACTTTTCTAAAGTAGGAAAAAGTAATTTAGAATCGTGAGTTCCTGCCGAAGCGATTACAAAAGCTACAGGTGCTCCACGCCGATCGACGAGAATATGCCTTTTAAGGCCTCTTTTGCCGCGATCCGTCGGGTTTGGACCCGTGAAAGCCCCCCTTTGGGAGCTCTTGCGAAGCTACCATCAGATGCCATTCTTTTAGTTCTAATTTTAACAGTGCGCTCATAAAGTTTTAATGCTTCTTTTTCAATTTTATCAAAAACTCCGCTGGCTACCCATTCCTGAAATCTTCTATGTAACGTTGATTTTGAACCGAACATCGGAGGTATATATCTCCATTGAATTCCTGTTCTTACCCTGTAAAATATTGCGGCCATCGCCACTCTATCATCAAGCCGAGGACGACCTCCTTTCTTGGAGTTTGTTTTACGCTTTGGTAGCAAGGGATGAAGACGTTTCCAAATCTCTTCAGGGATATCTAAATGACCTAAATCTGATTTCATATGTCATATCTATTTCCTGAGACTACAAGTACAAGGAGGTTTTGGGACAACCTCTAAATCTTTTAATACCGGTAAAAGCATTTTCTACGAAATTTTTTTTATTAGTTCCTTGTATTGTTTGCTTTTTGTACGACGGTGAGTGCTTTTTTCTTAACGTGAATTCGATATAAGAAAGTTTGGGCGAATCAGCCTTTGCAAGCAAAGGCTGGGCCACGCTGAAACTAAAGTGCTGTTCTCTGAGGGTCACAACATAATAATCGTTTTCGTTTTCGCATTTGTTATGCCGAACTCACGTTTTCTTAGATAAAATGGCGCGCTTTATAGGCTTGAAAAACGAGGGTTAGATGCGAACATTACTACTCGGGCGCATGAAAAAAATACTGTAATAAGTTTGTTTCAAAAGTTAGAATGTTCGATCTTCTTCAAAAAAGCTAACAATTCTGGATTCGATGTAATTTTGTGGGCATCTTCTTGAAACCTCAAAAATGAAATATTTGTTTATTCAAAAGAAC